>NHJI01000048.1 GCA_002169685.1 Rickettsiales bacterium TMED211
GTAGCTTCAACATCAAATAAATACCATGGTGATGGTTGTAAAACAAATGACGAAAGATGTGATGGCAATATCGTTATGAAATTCCAAGTTAGTAAAGACTTTAAAAGTGTTTCTGACCGTACAGATATCATAAAAGATATTCAATACAAACCATTTGAGTCAAACCATCCATTCGGTGGACCTGGAGCTCACAATGGCGACAGACTACGTTTTGGTCCTGAGGGATATCTTTGGGTAACTACTGGTGATCGTCACAGAGGCGTTGTTCCACAATCTAAAGATCTATTGGGCGGTAATGTTCTTAGAGTAGACACAAATGGTGTTGCTCATCCAAAAAACAACCCTCCAGCAGGTTATGACAAGCGTATGTATACTTATGGACACAGAAATGTTCAAGGTATAGCTTTTCGTCCAAGTGATGGTCAAGTGTTCACAGCTGAGCATGGACCATGGCAGAATGATGAAATTACTGCACTTGTAAACGGTGGTAACGGTGGATGGGATCCACAGCCAAATATAGCTGGTCGTGGAGATTGTCCAGATAAATATTGTGGTTATATGCCTAATCAAAAAGAAGGTATGACTCCTGCTGTTCGTGCCGCATTCATGCCTATGAGTGACGCACGTTTTAAGGATCTAATGCCTCCTGCATGGAACAACAATGGTCTTTCACAAGGAACAGGATCTGCTGCATTTCTTGAAGGAAGTCAGTGGGGTATCTGGGAAGGACGTATGGTTGTTGGAATCATGGGAATTGGTTTCGGCGGAACTCCTTCTGGAATGCGTATTGATATTGTTGATTTAGCCAAAGATGGTAAATCAATTAAAAGTATCGTTCACATGCCTGTAGAGATGAAAAAGAGATTCCGTGGTCTAACTCTTGGACCAGATGGAGCGCTTTATGCATCTGTTGATGAAGGTGAAATCTATAAGATTACAGCTTCTAAGTAGTGAATAGCTAATTTATTCGCGCCACAATTGTGGCGCGAATTTATTTCTTTATTGCGATTTCGACTTTTTCTTATTTTCAAAATCAACTAACTTTTTTTTATATTCTTCTTCAGTTAAATCATGCCAACCAATACATTTACCAGTTGGTGAACGACCACAACCACATTCTACTGTATTACTCATAAACTACTCCCATTAATTTATTATATTTAAACTTAATACCAATATAGATTAGTTTCTTACTGAGAATTAGCAACATAATATTTGGTTATAAATTTAAAAAAATTATACACATAACTTAAAAGCTTTATATTTAATTTTTAAATATTAGATATTATGATATGAGAAAAATATATGTTTTTTTTGATGGGAAATGTGGGGTTTGCTCAAAAGAAATAAATTACTACAAAAAAAGAGATAAAAGTTCTTACTTTGTCTGGATTGATGTGAATTCTGAGAAAGAGAAATTAGAAACTTATGGAATTTCTTATGATGAGAGCTTAAAGATTCTTCATGTCATAGATAGAGAAGAAAAAATTATAACTGGAATTGACGCATTTTTGTTAATATGGAGCGAATTTAAATATTGGAAAATTCTTGCAAAAATTATTAATTTTAAGCCATTGAAACATTTGATCAATATGGTTTACCAAACCTGGGCGAAAAAAAGATATGAGAAACTAAAATATAAATGTAATTCCTAGTCTGGAGTTTTTTATTATAGTCATTGTAATTTCAAAGCCTTAACTATGTTGCAAAACGTAAATATTAGTTTCTCATGAGCCACTGTTTTGTGTTTACTGCAAAAATGCATTANTNATATATAGAATCACTATTTTACATAAAATATAAAATCAAATAATATTTAAATAAGCACTTAAATATATGGAGTAAAATTATGGAAAAAATTGCGTTTATTACNGGAGCGAATAGAGGAATAGGTTTTGAGACCTCAAAAAAATTAGGAGAAATGGGTATAAAAGTTATCTTAGGTTCAAGAGATGTAAACAAAGGTAAGAAAGCTGTTGAAGAATTATCTTCTCTTGGGGTTGAAGCAGAGTCAATTCAATATGATGCATTTGACTTAAAAGCTCCAAAAAAAATTTTCAACTACATCAATGATAAATATAAAAAACTAGACATATTGATAAATAATGCAGGTGTTCTTCTTTCAGGAAATTTATTTGTAACTAATAGTTCGACTGTAAGTGATAAAGATATTAAAGATACATTTCAAACCAATTTATTTTCAGTAATCTCTCTCACTCAAAGCTTGCTTCCTTTAATTAAAAAGTCAGATGCGGGACGAATAGTTAATGTTTCAACAATTTTAAGTTCNCTAACCCTACATTCTTCAAAAGATTCTCCGATTGCTCCTGCAAAAGAATTTGCTTATAATGCNTCAAAGACTGCATTAAACGCTTATACANTTCATCTGGCGATCGAATTGAAAGANACAAAAATAAAAGTAAACTCCGGGCACCCTGGGTGGGTAAAAACAGAGCTAGGTGGCCCTAATGCNCCAATGAATGTANAAGATAGTTACAAAACTTCATTACGTNTNGCTACATTAGATTCTGACGGACCAAGTGGCGGTTTATTTCATGAAAATGATAAAATTCCTTGGTGATACAAAATTTACTAATAAAATATTACTCTTAAAATAAATAATTATCTTATTAGGTTTTTAGTAGTTTAAATTACTTTCTAACTAGTGTTGATATTCATAATTTTAAATTTTCGTTATTTTAATTGTGGCATATGGATTTTATTATATTAAAAAAATATCTCGGCTTTTTTGCAGCCTTCTGCACTACAATTGCTTTTNTACCTCAAGCATTTAAAGTTTGGAAATCAAATAATACCAAAGATATTTCACTNTCAATGTTTATAATATTTACAATTGGAGTTTTTTCTTGGTTAATATATGGAATACTTATTTATGACNTTCCAATAATAATTGCAAATTCTTTCACTTTAATTTTCTCATTATTTATCCTTTTTTACATAATTAAAAATAAGTAGTTAATTAGGTATAAANATATATAGATGGCCTGACAGAAGGATATAATAGCAAATATCCTTTTTTAAGGGGGGATGAACTATCANNCCACCTGACNTTTAAGTAATAAATAAATAAAGGAACTTAAATTTATTTTTAAAATAGTTACTATTAGTAAATATTATAGTACTANAAATTANATAAACTTTATTTCTGATCCTTCNAGGCCCATTGATTNTGCNGCATTCTTNAGGCCTCTTGGGATTGATTGACCATAAAATATAGAATGCTTCCCTTTGACTAAAAGTTTTAATATTCCNTTCTTGNTTTTTAATGAACACAAATCAAGATTTTTCTCAGATATTCCTCCTGTNATATGATGNGCTAANCTCAAACACTGACCAACAAACTTACATCTCATTCTTGTTTTTTGATCTATCTGATTATAAAATTCATTAACTAATTTATCTTTAACTCCATTAGAGTGCCTAAAGTACATTACAAGAGCTAATTCAATTCTTTCAGACCTGTCAATACCATAAAATGGATACCATAGGATTCTCTCCATAGCATATAACCTTCTGTGTTCTGGGTGTATATCCCATGCTATATTAGAAACCCAGCAAGCAGATCTCAAAACATTACTATTAAGTATTGAACTGTCAGTTGAGCTTTTAATCCATTCATATAGCGCTTCGGCCATTGACTCTTTCATCGAATTGTTGGCCATTCTTTTAATTTGGAATATGAACGGATCTCTATTTTTATTACTTAAAATTCTACTATAAATATACCCCTCCCTTATCCCGGAGCTTGAAAAATAAATTCTTTTAATACTAAAGTGGTTAATTAATTTTTCCATAATTTTAAAGGCATATGGAATAGAGTTCCTTCTTGATTTTGTAACTTTTAGCAAAAAATTTTCGTTAAGTTTTTTATTATTAAATAAATTTTTCTTTATATTATTACTAATATCATCAGAGTTGATCGCATAATCTTGAATGATTTTTAAACTATTATTCATAAGGTGCATATTTAGTTTTGCTATAACTCTAAAAGATCCTCCCACAGCATAAAAGTTATCAGTCTTCCTTCTCGCAACTCTATTTAGATTCTTGTCTATATATTTTTCTACCTTTGGACTATTATAATCACCTAAACTCTGTAAAAAAGTATGACCAATTGATAAAGAGTCTAAAAAATTAATATTTTTCAAACCATCCATCTCTGTTAATTCTAAACTACCTCCACCCAAATCACCTACAATTCCATTTACATCTTTANGGCTATAAGATGTACCTAAAGCTGCTAATTTTCCTTCTTCTCTTTCATCCAGTATCTTCATTTTTATACCAAAAAGTTTGTGAACTAGTTTCTTAAATTCTTCCCTATTACTAGCGTTTCTAATCGCNGCTGTGGCTAAAATAACTGGATCCTCAATTTCTACTGACTTNAAAATACTAAAGAACCTCTCAAGGATATCTATGAGAAATTGAGTTGATTCTTTATCTATATAGTTTTTCTTAATTANAACTTTTCCTAAATTACTTATTACTTTTTCATTAAATAAAGTTCTTGATGCAACGGAAATAGAGTCGTATATAACTAGCCTTANNGAAAATGATCCAATATCTATGATAGCAAATGGANTNTTTATAGAGAAAGTTTCATTATTTTTATTTTCTATTGTTTTATTTTTTTTCATTTATTTTTTTCANACTGCCTCTCCCGGAGAGAGATGGATTATTCATAAAAAAATCATGTGCTGAAAAAAANTTTCCATTAATTTCAGTCTTGTAATATTCACCCATACTATTTAGCTCTGAACTTTGAATATTATCTTTTATATAACTCAAAATGATCTGATCAAGTATTTGCTTATGAACAGTTTCGTTTATAATGGGTATAAAAGTTTCAACTCTTCTATCAAGATTTCTTGTCATCAAGTCTGCTGATGATATAAAAACCTTATTCTTTCGAGAAGGCATTTCAAAACCATTCGCAAAACAGTAAACTCTACTATGTTCTAGAAACCTTCCAATAANACTTTTAACTTTGATATTTTCNGATAAACCCTTAAGTCCAGGCTTTAAACCACAAATACCTCTGACAATTAATTGTATTTTAACTCCAGAGTTTGATGCTCTATACAAATCATCAATTATTTCNGGATCAATTAAAGAATTAACTTTAATCCAAATCTCTGAAGAAAGATTCTTTTTTTTATTTTCAATCTCTTGATTTATTAAGCTTTTAAGTTTTCCTCTTAATGTTATCGGAGAAAAAGAGACTAATTTCATATTTTCTGGATAAGCATAACCAGTAATAAAATTAAAAATTTTTCCCGCATCTTCGCACAGGTCTTGATTAGATGAAAAATAAGATAAATCTGTATAAACTTTTGCGGTAATTGGATGATAATTACCTGTTCCAAAATGAACATAGCTTCGAATAGTATTTCTTTCTTTTCTTGCCACTAAAGATATTTTGGCATGTGTTTTCCATTTANGAAAACCATAAACAATTTGNACTCCTGCCTTTTCTAAATCTTTTGCCCATTGTATATTTTTTTCTTCATCAAACCTTGCCTTCAACTCTATTATTGCAGTAACAGACTTTCCATTATTTGCTGCTTCAATCAAAGCTTGAACTATTGGAGAATTGGNACTTGTTCTATAAAGCGTTTGTTTGATTGAAACCACTGAAGGATCATTTGCTGCTTGATTTAAAAACCCTACAACAACATCAAAACTTTCAAAAGGATGATGTACTACAATTTCTTTCTCTCTTATTGCGGCGAAACAATCTCCTTCATGATCCATTATTCTTTTAGGGAACCTCGGAATAAACTTTTTAAATAATTCTCCGGATCTTGAGCCTTCGATTATTTCTGCTAAAGACTCTATATCTANTATTGATTTTATTTTGAAAAGCTTTGAATCAGTAATATCCAACGTTTTCTTTACAATATTTAATAGTTTCTCACCTGCTTTTTCCTCAACATAAAGACCAATTACAGAACCTAAACGTCTTTTTTTTAATGCGTTTTCAAACGAAACCATTAAGTCCTCAGCCTCTTCTTCGAATTCTATATCGCNGTCTCTTATTANCCTTATAAAAGCCGACTCCAATAACTGANATGAAGGGAANAGNTTTCTTATATTTAATAAAATAATATCTTTTGTNTTTATAAATAAATCTCTATNCGGAAAAATTTTAAAAAATCTTTCTAAATTTGGAGGAANNGTTANTAATGCTNTCAATTTCTTNCTTTTTAAACCTTNNAATNATANTANTATTGNNGAACTAAGNTTAGGTAAAAACGGAAAAGGGTGTGCNGGNTCAACCGCCATTGGAGTCAATACAGGAAAAATTTNTTTAATAAANATTTCATTTATTTCTTTAATATACTTCTGGAAGTCTTCTTNTTTNTGAATAACANTNATATTTTNTTNTAATAAGCTATCATGCAATTCTGACCACATGACTTGTTGTTCGTATAGTAAACTTTTTAAACTATTTGTAACATCCTCTAATTGTTGTTCTGGTGTTCTTCCGTCTGCACTTATTGATCTTACTTTCCCTTTTATCTGTCTTGTAATACCAGCGACTCTGACGATATGGAATTCATCTAAATTATTGCCAGAAATGGATAAGAACCTCAATCTTTCTAGAATAGGATATTCTTTATTTTTTGCTTCATTTAGAACTCTTTCATTAAATGATAACCAAGATAATTCTCTATTAATGAATCTTTTGTTGCTCTTTATACCGATTTTTGTTGTATTTTCTGAAAATACTTTATTTCTAATACTCATAAAATTAGATTATACTCTAAATAGGTAAGTTTGATGAACCCATTAAAAATTTATCTACGGAATGAGCTGCTTGTCTACCTTCACGAATAGCCCAGACAACAAGAGATTGACCTCTCCTCATATCACCAGCTACAAATACTTTATTGATACTTGTTTTATAATCATCTTCGTTTGCCCTAACGTTACCCTTATTATCTAATGTTATATCAATTTGATTTATTAGCCCAGTATGAGTAGGGTGAACAAATCCCATAGCTAGTAAAACTAATTCAGCTTTTAATTTAATTAAAGGCGCCTTAATCGGTTTCATTACATATTTACCATTACTATCTAAGGACCATTTTACTTTTTCTAATATTACACCTGTTACCTTTCCGTTTTCTCCTTCAAACTTTTTTGTTGATACGCTCCAATTTCTCTCAACTCCCTCTTCATGAGATGATGAAGTTCGAAGCTTTAATGGCCAGTTAGGCCATGTCAATATTTTATTCTCCTTAACTGGGGGTTTATCCATTATTTCTAGTTGTGTTACAGATTTAGCTAATTGCCTATTAGAAGTTCCAATACAGTCAGATCCAGTATCGCCGCCGCCAATTACTACCACATTTTTACTTGTTGCTAATATATCTAACCCACCAACATCATTGTCTCCTTCACACCGTTTGTTTTGTTGTTGCAAAAATTCCATCGCAAAATGTATTCCTGAAAGTTTTCTACCTTCTATGTCTAAGTCTCTTGGTTTCTCAGAACCACCTGTAAGAACAATGGCATCAAATTCTTTATTTAGTTCATCAAAAGTCATATCAATTCCAATGTTAACATTACAATGGAACACAACTCCTTCTTTTTCCATTTGATTAACTCTTCTATTTATATAAAATTTCTCCATTTTAAAATTTGGAATTCCGTATCTAAGTAACCCACCAATTCTATCATTTTTCTCAAACAGATGAACAAAATGTCCAGCTCTTGCTAACTGTTGAGCACAAGACAAGCCTGCAGGTCCTGAACCAACTACTGCAATTTTTTTATTAGTTTTATTTTTGTTTATTTTCGGGACTACCCAACCACTTTCATATGCTTTATCAATGATTGTCTTTTCTATATTCTTTATGGTAACTGGGCTGTCATCAATATTAAGAGTGCAGGCAGATTCGCAAGGAGCTGGACATATTCTTCCAGTAAACTCTGGAAAATTATTAGTTGAATGAAGGACTTCTAATGCTTCTTTCCAATCATTTTCATAAACTAAATTATTCCACTCCGGAATTATATTGTTTACAGGACATCCATTGTGACAATATGGTATTCCACAATCCATACATCTTGACGCTTGCTGATTCATTTTTTTTGAAGACGTGGGTAAAGTAAATTCCTTAAAATTTTTTAGCCTTTCAGATGGCTTTAATGTTTTAGTCTCCTCTCTATCAATTTCAAGAAATGCTGTAGATTTTGTCATTTTTTATAAAACCTTTTTTGACTTTTTGTTTTTACTTTTTATAGATTGCTCCAATGCTTTTCTAAAATCAAGTGGAAAAACTTTATAGAAATTTTTGAGGTTTGAATTAAAGTCCTCTAATATGTTTTTAGCTTTTTTTGAATTAGTATAGTTTATATGTCTTTTTAACATCATCTTTATTCTTAAATCATCTCTGTCAAGCAAACTTGACTTATCAAAAATATTATTAGTATCTGTTTTTTTAGAACAAATGACTCTACTCACTTGAACCATAGCTTTATTACAATTTTTTTCAAATTCACTATTTTCATCGAAAACATATGCTATGCCTCCGCTCATTCCAGCAGCAAAATTTACTCCAGTTCTCCCTAAAACCATAATTATACCCCCAGTCATATACTCACAACAGTGATCTCCAGTTCCTTCAACGATTGCAACTGCTCCTGAATTTCGAACGGCAAATCTCTCCCCAGCCACTCCAGAAAAGTAACATTCTCCATCGATAGCACCATAAAGAACTGTATTACCAACTATAATATTTTTATCATATTCATATTTGCTGTTTTTAAAAGGAACTATTGTTATTCTGCCTCCTGATAAACCTTTGCCAACATAATCATTTCCTTCTCCCTCCAAATTGAGCGTAATTCCTTTAGCTAGAAAAGCGCCAAAGCTTTGTCCTGCTGTTCCTTTTAAATTTATACAAATTGAATCTTCATTAA
>NHJI01000049.1 GCA_002169685.1 Rickettsiales bacterium TMED211
GAGGAACTCCTACACCAGCAATTATCCTTGTAGTACAAATAGATCCGGGTCCAATTCCCACTTTCAAAGCATCGGCACCAGCATTGATCAAATCTTCAGCAGCCTCAGATGTTGCTATATTTCCTACAATTATAGGTAATTTAGGACATTTATTTTTTATTTTTTTTAATGTTTCTATTACGTTTTTTGAGTGGCCGTGTGCTGTATCGATTACAACTAGATCTGCTTCTGATTCATAAAGTGCTTGTGCTCTTTTTATTCCCTCTTTATCTCCAACGCCAATTGCTGCACCAGCCATTAACCTACCAAAAGAATCTTTGCTTGCACCAGGGAATTTTTCAGCTTTTTCTATATCTTTAACTGTTATTAACCCAATACACCTATAATTATTATCAACAACAACTAATTTTTCAATTCTATGTAAGTGTAAGAGCTTTTTTGCTTCACTTGTCTTTATATTTTCTTTTACAGTTATTAAATTATCTTTTGTCATTAATGAACTGACGGGTTGTTTAAGGTTCTTAGCGAATCTAATGTCGCGGTTAGTTAGAATTCCAATCAAACCACCGGTATTTTTCTCAACCACGGGTATGCCACTTATATTATTAAGGTTTTTTATTGTTAACGCATCTTCTAATGTATTTTCAGGGTTGATAGTTAAAGGGTTTATTACCATTCCTGACTCAAATTTCTTTACTTTNTTTACTTCATTAGCTTGTTCATNNNGTGTNAGGTTTTTATGAATAATACCTATTCCNCCTGATTGTGCCATCTTAATTGCTAGTGCAGATTCAGTNACAGTNTCCATTGCAGACGAAATCAAGGGAAGNTTTAATTTTAATTTCTTNGNNATTTTAGTNCTAACATCAGCTTTATTNGGTTTAACACCTGANAGTGATGGAACNATCAAAACGTCATCAAAAGTANAGGCTTCTTGNATTTTTTGCATATTAGTTTCAAATTAATCTAAAAGTATTAAATTTAAAACACTAAATTAAAATTATTTTTTTTTACCTATCAAGTAGGTTTCAGGAGATTCCTTTCTAGAAGCATCCGGTTTAAAATATTTAATATCTTTTATATTTGATTTCATGAATTCAAGAAGTTTTCCCTGAGCACCTCCTTGAAATACTTTACAAACAAAGAAACCATTTTTCTTGAGAAATTGATCTGCTATATCTATTGCTATTTCAACCAAATTTACAATTCTTATATGATCTGTTGNATTATGACCGGTCGTATTAGGCGCCATATCGCTTAAAACAACATCAAATTTTCCAACTTCTAAATTTGTAATTTTAAATCTAATTTTTTCATCGTTAATATCACCTTGAAAAAAATCAATTCCATTGATTTTATCTATTTCCAGNCTGTCAACACCAAAAACTGAACCTGATGAACCGATTAATTCCTTTGCTACTTGGCACCATCCTCCCGGAGCAGCTCCTAAATCCAAGACATTAGCACCCTTAAAAAAAAGATTGAATTTTTTATTTATTTGCAAAAGTTTNAATGCTGATCGTGAACGATACCCTTTTNTTTTTGCTTCTTGNTANTAAATATCATTTANNTGTCTNGATAACCATTTATTGCTTTTTTCTTTTTTATTCTTTTTTAATTTAATTTTTTTCATGATCTACAAAACTTTATAGTCTTCAATCATTCCTTCTATTAAACCTCTGTCAGATACAAGAATATTTTGTATGTTAATTATTTTAATAATAGACTCAAGTATTATTATTCCATTGTCTAAAAGTTCTTGTCTATATTTTCCAATACAAGGGTGATTGATTTTTTCTTTTTTTGTCATTTTCTTTATCCTCTGACAGTTTTTTTTAATATCTCCAATTTCCATAACCACACCATCTACTTTTTTCTTATCATAATATTTCAAATTATTATGAATAGCACAAATGCTAGTAACTGTTCCACAAGAACCAATTACATTAATTTTTTTTTTGTTTGTATTCTTAAAATTAGAAATAGTTTTTAATAACAATGAATTTACATGATCAAGTCCAAATACTTCAATTCTTTCACTAAGGTTTATGACACCTAGAGGCAATGAGATAAATTCAAAATCCTCAATATTACAATTATTGGTTAAACTTTTCATTAAAACTAGTTCTGTACTCCCTCCACCAATATCTAATACAAGATCAAAATCATTTTTTTTTTTTCTAAAAACCATATTACTCTTTAAGCATAATCGTGCCTCTTCCTTAGTAGAAATAATTTCTACTTTAATTCCAGTGTCTTTGTAAATTCTCTCAATCAACATTGGAGCATTTATTGCTTCTCTAAACGCATGTGTTGCAACGCACCTGTAATTTGAAACATTAAATTCCTTCATTTTTTTTGCAAAAGTTTTGAAAAGTTTTATTACTGAAGAAATTTTTTCGTCAGTAAACTCATTATTATAAGTAAGGTTTTTAGCAAGGTTTAAAACCTTAGAAAATCTTAAAATATCTCTTTTTGTTTCATTTTCTAAATCAACGATTGATAATCTACAATTATTACTACCCAAATCTATTGATGCAAACTTATTATCCAAATTACTACTTTTTTTGTTCATGCTTTACAAAAAACATCTTACATCTTAAGTATAATAACTATAAATAATATTAATATGAATAATCTAAAAAATTTAATACTTAAAAATAAAAAACATTTCCTTTACTTCTCAGTATTACTAATTTTTTTATATTACTTATTTTCTTTACTAGGTTCAGATAATAGACAAAAGGTAAGCACTCCTGAAAAAAAAAATCTACAGAATATTTTAGTTAAAAAAGTAACTATAAGTAAATTTTCAAAACCTTTAATTCTTAGAGGACATACAAAATCTTCCAGAACTGTAACTCTGAAATCTCAAGTGGAAGGAAAAATAAGTAGCATAAATTATATTAAAGGAGAATCTGCCAAAGCTGGAAAAGAAATAGTCCTAATAAATCCAGAGGATAAAGTTGCTAAATCAAGAGAAATGGAAGCTTTACTGAATCAAAGAAAAAAAGAGTACTCAGTTGCAGAGGAACTATTTGAAAAAGGGTTTAGATCTGAAGTCAAACTTTCAGAATCAAGAACTAAATTTGAAGAAGCTTTAGCTTTGTTTGATAAAAGTCAAGTTGAATTAAATAATACAAGAATTATCATACCTTTTGATAGTTTTATTGATGAAAGTTATGTTGAGTTAGGTGACTATTTAAAAAAAGGGGATGAAATAGTAACAATAGTAGATCTTGATCCTATTTTTTTAGTTGNTTATGCGTCAGAAAAAGAAGTTAGTTTACTTGATATTGGACAAAAGGGTTTTGCAAATTTAAGTAATGGCCAGATAATTCAAGGATATATAAATTTTATATCAGTCAGTGCTAATGAAAAGACAAGAAACTTTAAAGTCCAACTTGAAATGTCTAATGAAGATAAAAAAGTTTTAGCTGGGATTTCTGGGGAAATTGAATTGAATCTAGATCCTGTCGATTCATTTTTTATACCCTCTTCAGTGGTAACACTAAATGAAAAAGGAGAGTTAGGGATTAAAATAATAGAAGATAAAAAGGTAAAATTTTTATCTATTAATATCTTAAGTGATACAGGAAAAGGTTATTGGATTTCTGACAATGGTTTATCTGAAATTGATCTAATTATAAGAGGTCAAGAATTTGTTCTTGAAGATGAATTAGTTATTCCAAGTTATGAAAATTAAATGCTAGAAAAAATCTTAAAATCTGAAAAAGCATTATTAACGATCTTATTCTTTTTTATTTGTTCGGGCATTTTTTCATATAAATCTTTACCTCGTGAAGCTGATCCAGATATCAGTATTCCCGTAATTTACGTTTCTTTATTTCATCAAGGAATTTCACCTGAAGACTCAGAAAGGCTGTTAGTTAAACCATTGGAAAAAGAACTTAAAAAGATTGAAGGAGTTAAAAAAATGTCCTCAACATCTTATCTAGGTGGAGGCAATGTTATTCTAGAGTTTGATGCTGGGTTTGAATCAGAAAAAGCTTTGAACGATGTTCGAGTTAAAGTAGATTTAGTTAAGAGCAAGCTACCTGATGAAACAAAAGAACCAATTGTATCAGAAATTAATCTCTCAAGATTTCCTGTCTTAGCTATAGCAATATCTGGTAATATGGAAAAAAGAGCACTGATTAAAATAGCGAAATTTCTAAAAAATAAAATTGAAAGTATTTCAGAAGTGTTGGAAGTAAAAACTACTGGAGAAGATGAAAGAGAAATAGAGATNATAGTAGATCCAAGAATAGTAAAAAGTTTTGGTCTAACAGCAAAAGAACTTTTATTAACACTAAAAAATAGTAATATTCTAGTCCCAGCTGGTTCAATTAACAATGAAACAGGCAGTTTCAATATTAAAGTTCCTAGTTTATTTGATAATTTTGAAGATATTTTAAGTTTNCCAATTAAGTCTGATAATGAGTCTTCAATTACTTTAGGTGANATATCAGAAATTAGAGACTCGTTTAAAGACACAAAAGGATTTGCCAGGAATAATGGAAAAGAAGCTATTATTTTAGAAGTATCCAAGAGAACCGGCGAAAATATAATTGAAACTATAAAAAAAATCAAATTACAGGTTAATGATTCAANAAAATATTTTCCTGAAAACTTAGAGATTGATTTTTTTCAAGATGAATCCAGATCAATCAATTCTATGATATCTGATTTAGAAAATAACGTAATATTAGCTGTTTTATTAGTCTTAATTATTATAATTTTTTGGATGGGTTTGAAGTCCGCTCTTTTAGTGAGTATCTCTATTCCTGGTTCATTCCTAATTTCAATGGTCTTTCTTTCATTCATGGGAGTAACTATAAATGTAGTTGTTTTATTTTCTTTGATTTTGTCGGTTGGCATTCTAATTGATGGTGCAATAATAGTAGTTGAATATGCTAANAGAAGAGCCTCTGAAGGACTTGATGNTAGGAAAGTATTCGTATTGTCTGCAAAAAAAATGTTTACACCTGTACTTGCATCCACNNTAACNACCNTAGCAGCTTTTTTTCCATTAATATTTTGGCCAGGTATTGCAGGAGAATTTATGTTTTATTTACCTGTAACTCTCTTAACAGTACTAAGTTCGTCTCTTATAATGGCTCTAATCTTTATTCCTGTTCTCGGAAAATTAGTTGGAAGTGATTTAAATGAACAAAAAGAAAAAAATAATCTTAAATTACTTGAATCAGGTGATTTAGAGAAAATTGAGGGAATGCAAAAATATTATTTAAATATTTTGAAAATTTGTCTGCGTAACCCTGTGAAAATTTTAATGACTACTTTTTTTTTAATTATTTTCATTCAGGTTTTGTATTCAAAAGTTGGAAAAGGGTTTGAATTTTTTCCACCCATAGAACCTGATTATGCTGAAGTGGTTATACATGCGCAAGGAAATTTTTCTGCTATTGATAAGGATGCTATTGTAAAAAAAGTTGAGACAATAATTCTTAATAATAAGTTTATAGAAAATAGTTATTCAAAAAGTGGCTTAATAAATACGGATAATAGGCAGGGTTCGGATGATATCATTGGTTCAATAAATATAGAATTTATTGATTGGAAAAAAAGACCAAAATCAAATATTATAACAAAAAAGTTAGAAGTTTTATGTAATTCAATTCCTGGTATAAAAGTAGAGATTATTGAAAAAAAAGATGGTCCTCCAAAAGATAGAGATATTGAGATTGAATTTTCAAATATAAATAAAAGTAATTTAAATAAAGACGCAAAAATTATTTTAGATTATTTAAATAAACAAGTATGGGTTAAAAACCTTGATAATGGTTTTAATTCTCCAGGAATTGATTGGGAACTAAAAGTAAATAGGGCTGAAGCAGATAAGCAGGGAATTGAAATACTAACAATTGGTAATGCTATTCAAATGGTAACCCATGGTTTCAAAATAACTGAATTTATGCCAGAGGATAGTGATGAAGAAATCGATATAGTAGTCAAATTCAAAGAAAATTATAGAACATTAGATGAACTAGATAGAGTTGAGATATCAGGTAGAAATGGGCCGGTACCACTTAGTCTTTTTATTG
Organism: Rickettsiales bacterium TMED211; assembly: GCA_002169685.1. The sequence goes on from NHJI01000049.1 coordinate 6,066, forward strand.
AAAGAGAAGCACAATCAAAAATTGGTAAAATTAAAAGAACTGACTCTGAAGCTTCGCATACTATCAGGTTTGATGTTTCAGGTGATATTATTGCTAATAATAAAGTTAATGAAATATCTTCCTGGTTAGAAAATAATAATAAAACTCTAACCTCAAAAGTAAAATTTCGAGGTCAGGAGGAAGATCAAGAAGAAGCTAAGTCATTTTTAATTAAAGCATTTTTTGTTTCTATCTTTTTGATTTTAATAATTCTTATAACTACCTTTGAGAGTTTCTATTATACCTTTGTAATCCTTACTTCTGTTATTATGTCTACAATCGGTGTAATGATAGGGTTACTATTAACTAATCAACCTTTTGGGATTATCATGTCTGGAATTGGTGTTATTGCACTTGCAGGCATAGTTGTTAATAATAATATTGTTTTACTTGATACATATAAATCACTTAGAAAAGAAACTTCTGATTATTACAACGCAATTCTAAGAACTGGCGCACAACGTTTACGTCCTGTAATGTTAACTACATTGACTACATTTTTTGGACTAATTCCAATGGCTGCAGGAATTAATATAAACTTTTTAGAACAAAGCATAAGTTTGGGTAGCCCAAGTTCTCAGTGGTGGTTACAATTATCTAATGCAATTGTTTTTGGAATTATTTTTTCATTTCTCCTAACCTTACTAATAACTCCATGCTTAATATTTATAGGAGAAAAGATAAATATTAGGTTTTCAAAACTATTTGAGATTAGATGAGTTTCTTCCTTCAAATAAAGCCAGAGGAATTGTAAGTAAATAAATAGAAATAAATAGTATCATTGCCAACCAAAAATCAGTTATTAATAACGAAATAAATCCAGCACATAAAATAATAATAAAGGGGATTACTTTCCTTTCAATTTTAATTCCTTTTAATGAATAGGTAGGAATATTTGTTATCATTAGTATAGCTGAAATAATAATTGTTAAAACTGAAATGAATGGATTTAAAAAAAAGTCATTACCAAATCTAAAATAAAACATCATTGGTAATAAAACCATTCCAGCGGCAGCTGGTGTCGATATCCCTTTAAAAAATCTTATTTTTTCAGACTCTTCATCTACTTTCTCAAAAGAAGCAATATTAAACTTTGCTAATCTTGAAGAAGAACATATTGCGTAAAAAATAACAAATGCCCAACTATTATCAAGGTTTCCAGACATATTCCAAAAATAAACAATCATTGCAGGAGCAATACCAAAACTAATGAAATCAGCCAAAGAATCTAATTCCACGCCAAACTTGGAGCTACTTTTTAATAACCTAGCAATCTTACCGTCTAGATTATCAAGAAATGATGCAAAAACAACTAATGAGACAGCTATCTCCCATTTTGACTCGAGGGCAAATTTTATAGAAGTTAATCCTAAAGTTAATGAAAAGAAAGTGAATAGATTTGGAATTAATCTAACAATTGATAATTTTTTCATTTAAACTTTTAATTATTTTTGAGGAGAAACATTTTTTTTAATAATTTTCTTTTCAGATTTTTTTAATGCATCTGCTAATACTGTTTCTCCACCAATCATTGTCTGTCCTTCTAATACATTCACCTCATATGATAATGGCAAATAAACATCTACTCTACTACCAAATCTTATTATTCCGTACTTTTCTCCAGTTTTAACAATTTGGCTTTCAGATAAATCACATTTTATTCTCCTAGCGATTAACCCAGAAATTTGGACTACAACTATTTCAATACCCT
>NHJI01000050.1 GCA_002169685.1 Rickettsiales bacterium TMED211
TTGTTCCCGGAGACATCTTATTATTAGTATTTGCAAAAGATCTACTTGAAAAAGAGAAAAATTGTTCCATTATTGGCGATGTAAAATGTAGTAAAATACTTTTTGATTATATCAAAAAAAATGGTGGTAGACCAATAATGGCAAAAACTGGACATAGTCATATAAAAGAATGTATTAAAGAAAATGATGCTGTGTTAGCAGGAGAAATGAGTGGGCATATTTTTTTTGCAGATAATTATTTTGGTTTTGATGATGCTCTTTATGCTGCCGTTAGATTAATAAATATACTTTCTAAAAGTGAAAAAAAACTATCAGATATAATTGATGAATTCCCAAAGTCTTACAACACTCCTGAAATAAGAATAGAATGTGATGACAAAGAGAAATTTAAAATTATAGATAAAGTCATAAATAATCAGAAAAATAAGAAATATTCTGATATTGACGGTATAAGAGTTGAATTAGAAAATGGTTGGTGGTTGATGAGAGCTTCTAATACTCAAGCAGCAATGGTACTAAGATGTGAAGCAAATTCTAAAAAAGATTTAGATGAAATTATTTCAATAGTTAAAAATGAAATAAAAAAGATTAGTCCTGAGCTTTCAAAACAAATATTAGCTTGAAAGTAGTCAATATTTTTTCTATTTTTATATTATGATTAATAATCAAATTAACGATAATGACAAAGACTTTGGTAAACCCAGTGATGTCAATACAATCACTAAAGAAGAAATTAAGGTTAAGAGGCCAAATTTATTTAAAGTAATACTTTTAAACGATGATTATACTCCAATGGAATATGTGGTAAGTTTATTAAAAAAAGTATTTAATAAAAACCAAGATGAGGCTATAAATGTGATGTTAACAATACATCAAAAAGGTTCTGGAATTTGCGGAATATATACACTGGAAATTGCTGAGACCAAAGCAAATTCAGTGATAAAAATGGCAAAAAAAGATCAACATCCACTTCAATGTATTATAGAAAAAGAATAAATGTTATCAGATGAATTAGAAAAAACTTTACAACGTGCAATGGACAAAGCAATAAAGTGTGAGCATCAATTCATTACTTTAGAACATCTACTTTATGCTCTTATTGAAGATTTAGATGCAAAAAAAACTTTTGAAGCTTGTACAGTTGATACAGAATTATTAAAGAATGAATTAGAAGCTTTTATAAAGAAAAGTCTATCTGATTTAATACTAATTGGAAATAAAGAGCCAAAACCAACTTTAGGTTTTCAAAGGGTTATACAGAGAGCAGTTATACATGTTCAATCATCCGGAAAAGATCAGGCTAATGGAAAAAATGTATTGGCTGCAATATTTTCAGAAAGAGAATCTCACGCTGTTTATTTCCTTCAAAAACAAGATCTCTCAAGATTAGATGTTATTAATTATATATCTCACGGAATAAAAAAATCAGAAAACTCAGAACTTAATGATAGTGACGAAATTAATTTTTCTGACGAAACATCTTCAGATAATGAACAACCAGATTATTTAAAGAAATTTTGTACCAATCTCAATGCAAGAGCTAAGCAATCAAAAATTGATCCAGTAATTGGAAGGAAAGATGAAATTAATAGAGCAATACAAATCTTATCAAGAAGAAATAAGAATAATCCAATTTTTGTTGGNGANCCNGGAGTNGGAAAAACNGCTTTNGCNGAAGGNNTNGCGATTGAAATAGTNAATGGAAATGTTCCAGAAAATTTGAANAATAGTACAATTTACTCTCTAGATTTAGGATCTTTAATCGCAGGAACTCGNTATAGAGGAGATTTTGAAGAAAGATTAAAAAAGATAATCAACATATTTGAAAAAAATGAGGATTATATAATATTCATTGATGAAATACATACATTAATTGGAGCTGGCGGGACTAGTTCTGGAACAATGGANGCATCCAATTTATTAAAACCTGCACTTTCGAAAAGAACACTAAGGTGTATGGGGTCAACTACATATTCTGAATATAGAAATTTTTTTGAAAAAGATAGAGCTCTAAGTCGTAGATTTCAAAAAATTGATATAGATGAACCTTCAACAGAAGACTCTGTTAAAATACTTCAAGGNTTAAAATCATATTATGAANATTTNCATAANGTTAAATTTGAAGATGAATGTTTTATAACTTCAGTTGAACTTGCAAAAAAATATATAACGGACAGAAAATTACCCGATAAAGCGATTGATGTGATTGATGAAGCTGCAGCTGCGGTTAAAATTAATCACATAAAAAAAAAGAAAGTTGTTACTAAAACTGACATTGAGTCTGTGATTGCAAAAATGGCAAAAATTCCAGAAAAAACTATTTCATCAAAAGAAAAAATTAAATTTAAAANTCTTGAAAGAAANCTCAAAACACTAATTTTCGGNCAAGANAANGCAATTAAATCTCTTTCCGANGCAGTAAAACTNTCTAAAGCTGGNCTAAGTAACCTTTCAAAGCCAATNGGTTCTTACCTATTTACAGGTCCGACAGGTGTTGGAAAGACAGAACTTGCTAGACAACTGTCTAATATTTTAGGAATTAGTCTTGTAAGATTTGATATGTCTGAATACATGGAAAGGCATAGTATTTCAAAACTAATAGGTGCTCCTCCAGGATATGTGGGCTATGATCAGGGAGGGCTTCTTACAGACTCTATTGATAAACAACCCCACTCTATTTTACTTTTAGACGAGATAGAAAAGGCTCATCCAGACTTATTTAATATATTATTACAAGTGTTTGACTATGGGAAGTTAACAGATCATNTAGGAAAAATAGTTGATTTCACTAACACAATTATAATTATGACAAGTAATATAGGCGCAAGGAATCTTTCTAAAGAAAAAGTTGGTTTTTTTTCAGAAAATGTAAAAATTGATATTGATGACTCAATAAATCANTTCTTTAGNCCAGANTTTAAGAATNGACTNGATGCNATAATTCAGTTTGANAAACTNAACGAAAGTAATGCTNTAAAAGTTGTTGANAAATTTNTTTTAGAATTAGAGTCTATTTTTAATGAAAAAGACTTAATNNTAGAAATAAGTTTAAGTGCNAAAAANTGGCTTCTTGACCAAGGNTTTGATTCAGCTAATGGTGCGCGACCNATGGCTAACCTTATCAAAGATAAAATTAAATCACCTATAGCAAATGAGATATTAGATGGAAAATTAAAATTTGGTGGACATATAAAAGTAGATCTAAATACACATTTGAACCAATTAGACATTAAAATGGTTCCTAGTAAACTAAAGAAGAAAATAAAGTAATTATGCCTGATTTAGTTTGAAAGGAATACTTTTTTGAAGATAATTAATATTTTGCTTAACTATTTTTGACTCTTTTTTTAAAAAACTTTCTATAGCAAAAGACATCTCATTATCTCTAATCCAATGGTTGCTATAAGTTGTAGTAGGAACATAACCTCTTGNAATNTTNTGCTCNCCTTGTGCNCCNGCTTCAATTATNNCAATTTTATTTTTTATAGCAAACTCTATTGGTTGATAATAACATAATTCAAAATGAAGAAATGGGATATCCTGAATACAACCCCAGTACCTNCCCGATAGTTTTTTATTTCCAATAAAATTTAATGAGCAGGCTATTTTTGCCCCGTTCTTATCTTCCGCNACAATCAATAGTATTTTNTCTATTAAATTTGATTCAGATAACCTTANGAAAAACTCATAATTTAGATATTGGTAAGACCACTTTTTTTTAATAGTATCAACATAACAATTATAAAAAAAATCCCAATCTTCTTTATTTATATTCTTTCCAATTTTAGTATGAAAAAAGATCCCCAAATCTTTTAAACTTTTTCTTTCCTTAATTATATTTTTTTTTTTTTTGGATTTCATGTTTGATAGAAAATCGTCAAAACATAAATAATTATTATTCTTCCAATGATATTGAATACCTAATCTCTGAAAAAAACCTTGTTCTACAAGATTATCAGACTGATTTTTTTCAACAAAATTAAGATGAAAAGATGAACTTTTTTTTTTNATAATAAAGTNTTTTAGACAAGCAATATAATCTTTAAACTCATATTTCTCGTTAAAAAATAATCTTTTTCCATTTATAGGTGTGAAAGGGATTGCACTTAAAAGTTTTGGATAATATTCTAGACCCATCTGATAATAAGCTTGAGCCCAACTATGATCAAATACATATTCTCCATTTGAGTTTAACTTTACAAAACTGGGAACAATACAAACTAACTCAGAACCTTCTGAAATAATAATATGATTTGGTTCCCAACCATTTTTTCGCGAGGTACAGCCACTTTTTTCCATTGACTCAAGAAACTCAAAATCAAATAACGGAGATTCACTTTTAACAAAACTATTCCATTTATGTTTATCTATTTCTGTTACTGAATTAATTGATGCAATAGTTAGTTTAGCAATCTTAGTTTCATTTCTCATCATGATTTAATATGGAGAAAATTCCATCAATTTCAACAGGAGAGTCCAACGGAAGGCTATTGACTCCAATTACGCTTCTTGAATGAGCACCATAATACTCCCCAAGAACATCTATAAATATATCTGATGCTTCATTAAAAAGTATGGAGTGATTTTTGAAAGAGGGTTTAGTATTTAAATACCCTTTGATATTTAAAACCTTTATATTAGATTCATTCAGTTCATTTTCTTCGATAGATTTACATAATACATTTAATAAATTGCATGCTGACAACAAAACAGCTTTTTTAGAATCTTCAATAGATAACTCTAGTTCTATTTTACCACTATATATTATTTTATTATCTTTCATTGGGAGTTGACCTGAAATAAATATCAAACCGTTTGAAATCATATATGGTTTATAATTTGCTAAAGTGCTGAGTTCATTGTCTCTATAATGACCAAGCTCAATTAATTTATTTTTTATTTTAATAACCTAGACCTTCTCTTTATAATCACAAGACATACAAATAAAATAATTATTTTTCCTATATTTTGTGAAATTTCCACATTTATTGCATGGATCACCCTCAAAATTATATTTATTATTTATTTCTTTCTCTGAATTGATATTGATATCTTTCTTATTATTAGTAATCAAAGTAAGATTATTATCAAAAATCTTTTTTCTTACATATCCTTTACTTGTAAATGAAAGTAGGACATTTTTTGCTTCACTTTTTTTATCATCATCAGAATAGTTATTTGGAATTAATTCCGTAGTTTGATCATTAATATCATGATTGCTAAAGTCATCTCTACCTAAATATGAAATAGCCAATTCTTTAAAAATATAATCTAGAATTGAAGTGCTATATTTTATTTCCTGATTTCCTTCTACTTTTCCACTAGGTTCAAACTTAGTATAAGTAAAAGCTTCCACAAACTCTTCAAGTGGCACCCCATATTGTAAACCAATAGAAATTGAGATTGCAAAATTATTCATTAAACTTCTAAAGGCAGCACCTTCTTTATGCATATCAATAAATATTTCTCCAAGGCTCCCATTCATATACTCGCCTGTTCGCAGGTATACTTTATGTGCATTAATTGAAGCTTTTTGTGTATATCCTTTTCTTCTCTGTGGCAGTTTGTTCCTATTTATGATTTTTTCTTCAACAAAGCTAACTTGTTCTAAATCATGCTTTAATTTGATTATCGAATCTCTGATGTCTTTCAAATTTTTTTTTTCTTTACCGTTAAATTTAGAAAAGATACTTTCTTGAACTTGTATAAAACTACTTATTATTTTTTTTAAATCTTTAATTTTTCCCATTGTATGAAATGTGTTATAATTTATTTATTTTATTTTGAATATGACATTATCATTTAATCAGACTTTTTTAAAAATATATAGCACTTTATTTGCTAAAAAAATTGGTAGTGACGAATATGGAAATCTATATTTTTCAAACAATAAAAAAAAACCTACAAATAACTACAGAGAAAGTAGATGGATAATCTACGAAGGTGAAGTAGAAGCCAGTAAAGTTCCTCAAGAATGGAACGCATGGTTACATCATGTAACAAAAGATGCTCCAAGGAAGTTTACAAGAAAACCAAAATGGGTAAAAAGACATAAACCTAATTTAACCGGTACTGTTAATGCAAATAAGGTAAAAGATGTTAGAGTGAAAAATAAAATTAATGATATTTATTCAAAATGGAATCCAAATGATTAATGGCAAAAAAAATTTTTATCTAGGATTTTTTGTGCTTTTAACTTGTATTTATTTTCTATCAAAAGAAAATAAAGAAAATTATTCGGATTTATTACAACTTAAAGCTAAATTTAATAGAATAGATGGTATATTAATGGGTTCTGAAATACGGATTTCTGGAATAAAAGTTGGAGAAGTTAGGAATTTTAAATTAGAAAATAATAAACCTACATTATACTTTACTTTAAAAAAAGATGTGATTGTTCCCAATGACTCCTCTATTTCTATACAAACTGATGGATTATTTGGAAGTAAATATTTGACCATAGAGCCCGGAGGTTCTAACAAAAAACTCGTTAATAATGGTCAAATTAATTATACTGAAGATTCAATTTTAATTGAGGACTTGCTTAATAAAATAATTCACCTTGGAAAAACTAAAAAAGATAGGAGTTAAATATGAAAAAAAACTATTTTGAAACTATACTTGGCATTATTATAATTTTTTTTTCAATTTTTGCAATTGTAAAGTACTACAAAACTAACTCATTGAATTTTGTTAATGAATCTTATGAATTAAATGCAAAATTTCTAAAGATTGGTGGAGTTGTAATTGGAAATGATGTCAAACTTAGTGGAGTTAAAATAGGAACAGTATCTGAAATTGAACTAAATGATGAATATTTTGCTGTTGTAAAACTATTTATAGATAAAGATATAAATATACCTAGTGATAGTATGATTAGTGTAAATAGTGAGGGAATTTTGGGCAATAAGTATTTATCAATAACACCTGGAAGTTTGATTGGTGAAAGCTTGCTTCCTAATCAAGAAATTAAAAAAGTTGCAGATTATGAATCAATTGAAGACCAAGTTAGTAAAATCATCTTTTTAGCTACTCAATAATTTAATAAGATTTATGAAAGGTGATCAATATATATGGAGAACTAAATCTAAAGAAATTATTTCTTGTGATGAAAAACTTAAGATTTTAAATGAAAATTTAATTGAAATAGAGATTTTGTGCCAAAGTGCAATGGATGATGCCATTCTAATGGGGTGTGATGAAGAAGATTTTAAATCCAAAGTAATTGAAGTAATAAAAAATTCTAAGTTTTCCTTTTCAAAATAGTGATAAAATTATTTTTTTTTTTTTTAATTCTTTTTAAGTTCACATTTGCATTTGAATATACAAAAAATGAAGGAGCACACATAAAGTTACTCAATAAATTGACTACTAAAAATTATGAATTAATAATTCCTCTTGGACAATCTATAGAATTTGGTGATTTAGAATTAACTGTTTATCAATGCCTATCTCTTGAAAAAGAAAAAAGTAATGACGCGCATGCACTTTTAAAAATCAAATCAAAAAATAAAAATAGAGATTATAATTTTTTAGGTTGGCTTATTAAATCTTCTCCATCACTTGTAAATATTGAAGACCCAGTTTTTAATATAACTTTAGATAATTGCATTGAAGATGATCCATTATTTCACAGTTTGATTGAAATTAACTAAAATACTCAAGAACATCTTTTTTTAGTTTTTTTGGAATATTTCTTTTATAATTAATATTTTTATTTAAGAGCTCTAAATATTCNTTTTTTTTTATTTCAATTCCNCCAAATTGTTTTAAATGGTTNGTAAGGAACTGTGTATCTATNATACTNTACCCTCCTTGNATAAGNTGCGCAGCTAAATAAACTAAAGAAACTTTACTTGCATTNGTCTTTANACTAAACATACTTTCTCCNAAGAAAANTTTACCTATATGAACTCCGTATAGACCGCCAACTAATNTNTNNTCATCATAACACTCAATAGAACTTGCTAATCCATCTTCNTATAGTTGANNATAACTGTCTATTATTTGTTTATTTATCCAAGTAGTTTCTCTTTTCTTATTTGGTAAAGCACATTTTTCTATTACTTCTTTAAAATTAACGTTAATTGAAATTGAAAATTTTTTTTTATTTATGAACTTTTTTAAACTCCTTGAAATATTAAATTCATCTAGTTTAATTATACCCCTCAATTCAGGGCTTACCCAAAATACAAATGGGTCATTCCTGGACTCAGACATTGGAAATATACCCTTTTTGTAACCATCAATTATAGAAGATTTATTAATAAACATATTTATTATAAAATTTTTTCTAGCCAATTAATATTATAATGACCATTCAAAAATTCTTCATTCTTTAATAATCTTTGGTGGAGTGGAATCGTTGTGTCAATTCCTTCAATCACAAATTCTTGCAACGCTCTATTTAACCTTACTAAGCATTCTTTCCTATCTTTTCCGTGAATAATTAATTTTGCAATCAAACCATCATAATGTGTTGAAATATTTAAACCGCTATATAAAGCAGAATCAATTCTAATTCCAGGTCCACCAGGAACATGATAACTTTTAATATTACCTGAAGAGGGAAAAAAATTAATGGGGTTTTCCGCATTGATCCTACATTCTATTGAATGACCAGAAATATTAATATTTTCTTGTTTAAAATTTAGCTTATTACCATAAGCAATACTAATTTGTTCTTTGACTATATCAATTCCATAAACCATTTCGGTTATAGGGTGTTCAACTTGAAGCCTAGTATTCATTTCTATGAAGTAAAAATTATCATCTTCAAAAAGAAACTCAATAGTTCCTAAATTTTCATAATTTAATTTTTTCATTGCTTTAATACAAACTTCATAAATAAAGTTTCTTTGATTACTATTTAAAACTGGGGAAGGGCATTCTTCTAGAATTTTTTGATTTCTTCTTTGTATTGAACAATCTCTCTCCCCAAGGTGTAAAAAATTACCATGTGAATCTGAAATAACTTGAATCTCAATATGCCTAGGGTTTGATAAATATTTCTCGATATAAACTGAATCATCACCAAAGCTCTGGAGTGCCTCTGACCTAGTTAAGGCAAATTTTTGTCTAAGTTCATTCATTGAAGTAACTTTTTTAATTCCCCTTCCACCTCCTCCATTGGTGGCTTTGATAAGGACTGGAAAACCAATTTCTTTACAAATATCAATAGCCTCACTAATATTATTAACATTGCCTTCACTACCGGGTAATGTTGGTAGACCTATTTCTTTTGCTTTTTGTTTTGCAGTAACCTTATTTCCCATCAAGGATATATGATTTTGATTAGGGCCAATAAACTTAAAACCATGCTCATTAACAATTTTTGCAAAACTATAATTTTCTGATAATAAACCTACACCAGGATGAATAGCATCAACATTAGCTATTGTAGCAGCAGAAATTATTGAAGGTATATTTAAATAGGAATCTTTTATTGATGCAGGCCCTATACAGACACTTTCATTTGCTAACCTAACATGCATGGACTTTTCATCAGCAGTTGAGTGAACAGCAACTGTTAAAATACCCATATCTTGGCATGCTCTGTGAATTCTTAGAGCAATTTCACCCCTATTTGCAATTAAGATTTTTTTAAACATTAAATTTATTCAATCAAGATCAATGGTTCACCAAATTCAATTGGCTCAGAGTTTTTAACAAAGATCTTTTTAATTTTTCCATTTTTATGAGCAGTAATTTCATTCATAGTTTTCATAGCTTCTATTATTAAAAGAACTTGCCCTACTTTAACAATTTGGTCCAACTCAACAAATGGTTTGGCTCCTGGCTCCGGTGAAAGATAAACCGTTCCAACTAAAGGAGCTTTTACAGACTTATCTAAAGTCTCGTCTGTGAGATTTTTATCTTCTTGAACTGATGCTGAAGAATTTTCATATGAAATATTTGCTACTTTATTGACTCTTTCATTTTTTCTTAATTTATAGTCATTTTTTCCATCTGAATAAGATAATTCTGCTAAGTTTAATTCATCCATTAAACTAGATATTTCTTTGATAATTACTTTATCTGACTTTTTCATATTAATTACCCATTTTTAAAGCTAAAGCTTGAATAGCAATTTTATAAACATCTGTTCCGAACCCCGATACTATACCTGTTACAACCGAACTTATAAATGATATTTGTCTAAAAGATTCTCTTTTAAAAGGGTT
>NHJI01000051.1 GCA_002169685.1 Rickettsiales bacterium TMED211
AATTTTTTTATCAGATATATTATTTCCTATCGTGTGGTGCTCCTTACTCATCGCGAGATTTAGTCCTGTCAAAAAGCCTTGCACCCAAGAAATAGTCAATAGCCTAGCTTCTTCAATGTTACTATGTAGGGTTATGGTTTCACAGTTTTGTGAACCTGTTCCCATAACCCTATAAGCCGCTTTTAAATTATTAAATAATATTAGGCTAAATAATAGAAACAAACAAACAAAATATTTCATTGTTCGGTTTAAGAAAATTGATTTTCTTAAAAGCTAAGAATTAAATTTCTTTGAGTAACTTATCTCTTTTNTTNTTAGANTTNCTNCCAGTCAANTTNTTCTTANNTANCNGCTTCNATATTAGANGTNTCACCNCCAACNACNATNANTCCAATCATACCNANTGCNGCATGNGGNGAACANTGATANANNTANATACCNGNNNTTGNGAANGTTAATGTAACAGGCTNACTTAATTTAGATTTTTTTGGAAGCTCATATCCTTCAGGACCAATCAACATCTCTACGTTATGCGCTTTGGCTGTTGGCACCCATTCAATGGATTGACCTACTTCAATTTTTACCAGTTCTTGACTGTAAACCATCCTTTTTTTTGTTTCTTTATTCTTATTCAACATCTCAATAGTNACATCAGCTGAATAAGCATTTGTCGTAAAAAAGACTAGAAATAAACTTAATAAAAATTTCTTCATAATATATATATATCCTTTTTGATAAAAATTAATTTTTATATATAGTATGCGAGAGCACATATGTCAATAAGAGTGATAGTGATTATTACTATCAAAATAAGCTTGATGTCCAAAATTTTATTTATAAATTTAANTTATTTAAATAGGACTGTTAAATCTAACATTATATTTTCGATATATAAACTCTGGGGGAGCATTTCTCGCTTCTTCGGCCGCCATGTCAAATATTTCGTTATGTAGTGGAGAAATTGAACAAGCTGGGTCAGTATTCTTTGCATCCCCAGTTAATGCCATTGCTTGACACCTACATCCACCCCAGTCAATTTCTTTTCTATCACATGATTTACATGGGTCAGGCATCCAATCTGTACCTCTGTATATCTGAAATGCTTCAGAATTCTCCCAAATCCACTTTAATGAATGTTCACGAATATTATCAAACTTNAGGTGAGAAATAGTCTCAGCCGCATGACAGGGAAGAACGTCACCCTTTGGATTGAGGTTTAAAAATCTTCTACCCCATCCTCCCATACAATTTTTTGGATGTTTAGCATAATAATCTGGAATTACATAGTCTATTACTAACTGACCCTTTAAATCAACTCTAGCTTTTTCAACTATCTCCGTTGCATGATCTAATTGTTCTGGCGTGGGAATAAAAGCTGCTCTATTTTTAAGCGCCCAACCGTAATATTGAACTTGAGCAATTTCGACTCTTTCAGCGTCAAGATCTCTTGCCATTTGAATAAAATTTTCTAAATTATCAATATTTTGTCTATGAACTACACAGTTNACTGTTAACGGTAAATCNACATCCCTNACCCATTTCGCAACTTCTAATTTTTTAGCATGTCCTCCTTTAAANCCACCAATCCTATCAGCATTTTCATTATCTGTATCTTGAAATGATAATTGTACATGCTCNAATCCNANTTTTTCTAATTTTTNNAGTCGATCNGGATTCAATAAAACACCTGAAGTNATTAAGTTNGTATANAAACCTGTTTTTGTGCAATGCTCTACTATTTCTTCAAGGTCGTGCCTAACTGTNGGNTCGCCTCCAGAAAGATGNATTTGATGCATACCTAACTCTACTGCTTGATCAATCACNGATTTCCATTCATCTGTCGTTAATTCTCCTGTTTTTTTCTCAAGCTGCACTGGGTTAGANCAATATGGACATTGCAAAGGNCATCTATGAGATAGTTCTGCAAGTAAAGCTAATGGCGCTTCAATTCCCTGCTCTTTAATACTCTTATATTTTNCTTTAATTGGGGTTATTTCATTCATNCTATTATAAAACCCTTATCAGCCAATGTTTGTAATAAACTTGTAACATCCTTATTTATAACNTCTTCTGGTGCAGAAAATTTCTTAGCAAGTAATTTTGATATATCATCAACATTTTTTATACCATCAACTAATTGAAGAATCTCAACAGCGATATCATCAAGTTTAACCAACCTTTCTGGNGCAAGTATGACCCATTCATCTCTNGGTTTATTATACTTAAGNTTAACGTGTTTTGGAAATTTAGGTTTAACATCTTTATNTATTGTCAATATATCTGTCATCAAAATCCTCTGGCATATATGCACCNGGGGGAACACTTCCATATACATATGCTTGATACAAAGCATCTTGCATAACCCATAATACATCTGTTTTAAATTTTAAGGCATTACATACTTGTTCTTGCTGGGATCTAGTAATTGCATTTTTTAAAGCATAGNNCAAAACAAAGTCTGCATCATCAGTTGCTTGATCTACTCTTTTTTTAAAATAAGCCATGGTCATATCATTAATGAAATTATAGTTTTCAAGCATTCCAGAGATTCTCTCTTTATGTATTTTTGGAGCAAAAAGTTCTGTTAAAGATGATGTTACACCTTCCAGTAAAGACTTCTCTTTAACAAAGGAAACATAGGCATCGACTGCAAACCTTGTTGCAGGCAAGATACCATCAGTTGATTTTACATAGTCGCGGTTAATACCTAAACCATCTGTTAATTTATACCATCTCTCAATTCCACCTTCATCATCTTTTCTACCATCATGATCTAATATTCTATGAATCCATTTTCTTCTGAGATCAGGGTCTTTGATTCTAGACATTAGAGCGGAATCTTTTATTGAAATATTAATTTGGTAGTAATATCTATTTATAGCCCATGCTTGAACTTGTCCTTTATTTAGCATGCCAGAGTGTAATAAATGGTGAAACCTGCAGTTATCATGGTATCTTTCTTTACCAATTTTTTTTAGCTGATTTTCAAACTCTTCATCTGACCAAGGACTTTCGTCTAAATAATTAGAATCTTTTAATTTAAAATTTTTCATAGTTCAATCTCCATTCCGTCATAACTTACCTCCCAACCATTCTCTTCAACTTCTTTTCTTTCTTGGGAGTCTCCTAATAAGATTGGGTTAGTTGTGTTGATGTGAATAAATACTTTTCTTTCAACATCAATATCTTCAAAAGCAGCCATGGTTCCATCTGGACCTGAGTTATTCATATGACCCATTCTTTGCCCTGTTTTTTCGCCAACTTTACTTGATGCCATTTCATCGTTTACCCAAAGTGTTCCATCAAATAGAACTAATTTAGATCCATATAGTTTTGATCTTAGTTCATCTGTCATTTTTGCACAAGCTGGAATATAGTAAAAGCTATTGCCATCAACTGCTGATGAAATTTTAAGTCCAATTGTATCTCCTTCTTGAGTTCCAAAATTATCTCCCTTTGATTCATCTTCTAACCACAAAGCTATTTTACCAGGAACTTCAAATGCTTCTATTAGAATACCTGAAGAACTGCCTGCTTTATCTTTCAACTCAAACTCTTTATTCATCTGCATATTTCTTCTATCAACGTAATCTGGGTTAAGAACATTAAAAATAGAATTATCTTTCAGCACTGAATGCACGCGTTGATGTGCATAAACTGATAAATTTTGTCTTTCTCTCAACGACAACAAACCAGCAACGTGATCAACATCTCCATTAGTTAAAACAACTCCGCTTATCGGGCTGTGCCTTAGATCTCTTTTAGGGTGCATCTGTTTATTCCTTATAATCTGAGAGCCTAAGTCAGGAGATGCATTAAATAGGAACCAATTTTCGTTATCAGTTGAAACGGCAATAGATGATTGAGTTCTAATTGACGTTCCTTTTTCTCCATTTCTGACAGCTTTACTTACATCTGAATTACAGTTCCATTGCGGTGAACCACCACCAGCAGCTGATCCTAATACTAAAACTTTTAACAATTTGTTTACCCTTAAATTAATATAAAAATACCCCCTAAAACTAATTAGCTTTAGAGGGTAATTGCTTTAGCTGAAATTACTTCTCAGCGCAAGCATATGAATTGATTTCAAGACCTACAGAGATCTCAGAAATCATTGGTTTAGTCCAAGCCATAATAATACTCCTTTTATGGTTTAGGTTTCACTCAATTATTGAGCTTGAAATTATATTAAACATCAAAACTTAAAGAAATCTGATTGAAATGTTCATATAAAATTCATAAAAGAAAACTGACCAGAAATAATTATTTATTCAATATAACTCAGGATTAACCTTGCTTGATAACCTATTTTTTGCTCGAGAAAAACTGGTTCTTCACAAACATATTCGGTTAACTTTGTTCTCTGATCAAAAACTCTTGTGTTCCATTTCAATTGAGAAGAATATTTAATATATTCTTCATCGGTTTGGCTAGCACCAGATTTTCTTAATTCTCTTAATTTTTTTGATGCTGAACCAATTGCTTTACGTATACTATCCTGACGATCAACAAATTTAATAATTCCAGAATACTGACCTCTCCTTTTATCAGTTGCTTTTTGAAAAAGACCAGCAAATAAATTAATTAGTTTCTCTTTCTGCTCTTTCTTAGCTACTAATCCAACAAAAGTATGTTTCTTTGCAAAACCCTCAATAATTTTGGTTCCGTCTTTTTCAGATAAAATAGGGTCAGATAACTTTGTAACAGCTTCAATTACCTCATCATCCTTCCACCAGTTCTTAATATTATCTTTTATATCAGGTCCTTGCCACAAAGCTTTTAAGTCAAGTTTCGGGTTATACACTTGATCGCAAGGCCATTTTTTTGGAGGACTATCTGGAAGTTCTGCTTTCACTTCTAGACCAAACATAGCTAAACATAGCATTATATATATACATTGATTAAATTTCATTATGACTCCTTTTTTATTTTACTATAAACTTTCCTATCATACCCTTTTCTTGTAACCTCTCTATTTCAAAAGGGAATTCTCCGGTTCTAATTGGAACAAAGTTAATTTCTATCTCACCTTCTCGTTCAAACTCAATCTCATTTATTACGGGTGCTTGAATTTCAATTCCCTTAATCTCAATTTTTCTAATCCAAATATTTTTAAAAAATTCTTCAGCTTCAAACTCATACTCTTTAAAACCCATACTAGAAATTTCTAAACGATAAGCTTTCCCAGTTTCTAATTCAAATACTTTTTGTGACATTGCATAATCACTTTTATCTGAACCAAGTTTTAATTCAATTTTCTTTGAACGAATTGCCAAGTCACCCTTTGATAATACCGATTCTCCCAGGAAAAAAGATATAAAAATTATTAATAATAATTTATTTATCATTATTTACCACCTTTCTTTTGCATTGTTCCTCTTGAGGGATCATATCCTAAAATAGCCAATGTGAGGAAAATAATTGTAAATATAATGATTCCTATACTGTAATGTGGAGTCAATTCTGCATACATTGAAAATCTTATTATCTCAACAGCGTAAGTAAATGGGTTGTATAAACAAACATAATATAACCATTCGCTTGTTTCTTCAATTTTCCACAATGGATATAATGCAGAAGATGCAAAAAACATCGGGAAAATTACAAGATTCATAACTCCTGCAAAATTTTCAAGTTGTTTTATTGCAGACGATAAAAACATACCCAACGACCCTAACATCAGTCCAGAAAAAATCAGTGCTGGTAGTATTGTAAAATATCCAGAGATCGGGGGAATAATGTTCCAAAAAGAGGCTATTAATAAAAATGCATAAACTTGAAGAATTGATACAAACACACCAGCCAATAACTTAGAAACTAAAAGAAACCACCTTGGTATTGGACTTACTAACATAGTTTTCATACTTCCCATTTCTCTATCATATACCATGGATAATGAACTTTGCATTCCGTTAAATAACTGAATCATCGCAATTAAACCTGGTGCAATGTATACCTCATAAGTAATATAAGTTTCATATGGAGGTATAATAGCAACGCCAAGCACAGACCTAAACCCTGCAGCAAAAATGCCCAGCCAAACCAGAGGTCTTACTAATGCAGAAAAAAAACGTTCTCTTTGATGAATAAACCTGAGCGCTTCTCTCATCACAATTCCTCTAAAACATCTGGTAAATATCAATAAATTCATTTTTAGATCTCAACTAATTTGTTAAAAGCATCTCTAATATTTTTTGTTTTCGTTTTTTTTGTGATCGCTACAACCTCTCCAGACTCTAAAACTTTACCCTTGTTAATAATAACAACATTCTCACCTCTATCAATTTCATCAATTAAATGAGTAGCCCATAACACAGCTAATTTTTCATTTTTACAAAGGTCTTTTACATGTTTTAAAATCATTTGTCTTGATCCTATATCCAAACCAACAGTTGGTTCATCAAGTAAAAGAAGTTTGGGTTTATGCAATAGAGATCTTGCAATTTCAACTCTTCTTCTCTGACCTCCAGAAAGTGAACGCACTTTCATTTTAATCTTATCAATTAGGTTAATCCGGTTCATTTCTAAATCAATTCTTTTATCTGCTTCTTCGGTAGAAATTCCGTGGAGAGCAGAATGATAATGAAGGTTTTCTTTTATACTTAGATCTAAATCAAGGGTTGGTTGTTGAAAAACTACCCCAATATGCTTCAAAGCTTCAGATGATTTTTCTCTGACGTCATGACCATATATCTCTATTGATCCTGATATATTATTGTAGAGTCTTGTTATTAATGAATATAAAGTTGTTTTTCCAGCACCGTTTAAACCTAATAAAACAGTGAAATCTCCAGGTTTTATATCTATTGAAACATTATCTAGAGCACAGAATGAACCAAAATAATGACTAACTCCCCTAATTTTTAAAGCTTCCATAACTATTTATCTGGGGATATTACCACTCCCCAAGGGAACCTTCCAACTTTAACCGATTTAGTTACTTTAAGTTTTTGAACATCTATAAAAGAGACATCATTACTGACACCGTTAGTGCTAAGTAATGTTTTTTGATCAGGAGTAAAAAAGAGTTGCCAAACCCTTTGTCCAACCAAGAGATATTTAATTATTTCTTTTGAACCTTGATCAATAACTGCAATCCTATTAGCTGGTCCCAATGCTACAAATGTGTATTTGTTGTCATTGGTATGTCTAATCCCAACTGGCTGTATACTTTCTTCATTTACACCTGGAATTTCAAATTTAATCGTATGAGTAACTTTCCTACTATCTGGACTAATTACTTTGACTGTACCACCAATTTCGGCCGAAACCCAAACCTCAGAATCATCATTAGTAAACATGGCTACTCTTGGCCTTTGATCAACAAGAACATTTTCAAATATCTCAAGATTGTCTGTATTTATAAAATGTGCCATATTTGTGGTTTCAGAGGTATTAACGAGTACTTTTCCATCATCACTTAGCCCCATTCCTTCCGGTTCAACTCCAACAGGAATATCATCTATGATCATTTTATCAACCATATCAACAACAGTTACCATTGCATCGTCTTCATTGGCTATGTATAAGGTTTCACCATCTGGAGAAAGTATCATAAGCTCTGGATCTGGGCCTGAGGGCAAATAAAACTTTAATTTCATTGTTTCTGCGTCTCTCACTTCTATTCTATCATCATCCGATGCGGCAATTATGACAAGTTTGCCGTCATGACTCATTATAATCCCTCTTGGTCTTTGACCTACGTCAACAGTTTGAACCACTTTTTTCTTTCCGACGTCAACAACAGATACTGTATTATCTTTCTCATTAGTAATGTATGCAAGGCCTGAAAAGACTGGTTTAAATGCAAACAAAAGAATTACAAAAGAAAGTATAAAATTTAAATTATTATTATTTTCCATGATATATATGTATTACTTTTTTTTAAAATTTACAAGAGGATTCAGGTTCATCCACTCCTAGTGTATCTAATTCACTAGTTGGATGTAAATAACCCTCTTGAGGAGAAACTGATACCATTGAACGTGGAGCAGCTAACAAAATTGGTTGTCTGAGTTGTCCGTTCCAGTTTCTAAAAGAAACTTTCACTCCTTTGTAAGCTCCAATCCCAAAACCTTCACTAAATAGATATTCCTTGATACTTTGTAATTTATTATCTTGAACTCTACTTACCGCTTCTCCAATTGCTCTAACAGCAACCCATGCAGAATAATCAACAGGAGTCATCCACCTTCCACTTTTTCGTCTAAACCTATTTTGCATCTGGGTTGCACCCCACTGCTCATGAGTTCTATGCCAATTAGTTGGTTTGAGACCTTGGGATCCAACTATTAACCTTGGGTCCCAAGTTCTGTATGATAGGTATTCACCAAATTCACCCTTTTCGTCTGCAACGACCATGATATCATAATTTACTCCTTTCGTGAAAATAGGGATTTCTTTTTGAGCTGTCCTTCTCAAATCTGAAGCAAAATCCCAAACTCTTTCTTCTTTAATTTTAATATTGAATTTTTTTGCTGATTTTTTCAAAGCATCCGCATAGGCTTTGTCTTCTTTTTCAGGACCAATGACCAAAAACCATTTCTTCCATTTTTTTTTTACCAGGTATTGTGTAAGCGCATCGGATAGCATGGTGTAACTTGGGGCAACATGAATAAGGTTAGTTTTGCAAAACTCATTTCTCAGACTATCTTCTTTTGATCTAATATTTATTAACAATATATTTTTTGATTCTTTTAAATTAGATAGTTTTGAAAGTTCTCCTGAATTCAGATCTGCAACAAAATAAGTATAACCAGATTTTATCAACTTTTTGAACTCTTCCTCTAGATCCTCTTTCAGAGAAACCTGAATCATCTTTACTTTGTAATCATGTCCAAGAAATCTTCCAGTTGTTAAATTATCTTCTACACCTAATTGAATTCCGTAGAATCCTTCGTCATTTAATATAGGGTCGAGGTTTGATAATACAGCAGGTACTTCTCTTTCTTTGGTAATGAAAATAATATCTGTTGTAAGTTTTATATCTTTAGCAAATTTCTTTGAGCCTCTATCATCTCTTTTTTTTTTTCTTTCTAAGTCAATTTTTTTTCTTTCCTCAAGTTGCTGTATCGACATTTCTCTGGATTGAGTAGAAGCTGTAAAGGTAAAAAAAATTAGTAGAAATATTGCAAGTTTTTTTTTCAATTTCATTAATTCCCAAATATAATTTAAAATACTATTTTGAAAAAATATAATACAAATTTAAAATATATTAATTTAAAAAAAATTTAAACCTGTGACGAAAAAAAATAAATTATCA
>NHJI01000052.1 GCA_002169685.1 Rickettsiales bacterium TMED211
CCGTATACAACGAGTGCATGAGGCGTGCAGAGGAAATACTTGCATCATCTATCTTTGCAAAGGTGGTTGATGAGAATGATTTGATTGCACTTACTGAAAAACTAGTAGAAGAATACGAGACATAAATACTTTCATGGACGTTTATACCCACACAATTATTGCAACAAGCGCAATTGCTGTCGCTTACTCACTAGGCAGATATGTGCAAAACAGCACGTTGCATGAAAAAGTTGTGGGTTGGGTTCTTGAAAAGTTAGAAAAAGATGGTTTTATTCAAACTAAAACTGACGAAGATGGTGATAAAGAACTAATTAAAATATCAGAAATTATTGCAAAACACATTAATGGTACTTGACTTTTTACATCAAATTGTGGTAAATTTATATTATGACTATGCATCTATTGCCTGCGTATTATACGACAACTAATACACGCAAAAAAAAGAAACCTACTAAAAACAAGAGAATTCTTGCAGAGCGTGCTGCACACGAAAAGTTTCTTCGTAAACATGGCTGTCACCCTGACCAACTTAAAAAGAAACCTAAGAAGTTTGTAGAGTGGAAAGGTCATGATGTATATCGTAGGGAAACAAAATATATTCCTAGTCGCATGGATATGGGCAACATAGATAGTTGCACAAAAAAAGATAATACTGAGAAACTAAAAATATCAGCTGGATACACTATTGCACCTGCATACAATAAAGGTGCGTACCAAGTAATCACCAAAGACAACGTAAAGGACATTGGTAAATGAAAGTGGAAGTTCGCAACAATAATGTTGATAAAGCTATCCAAATTATGAAAAAGAAGCTACAACAAGATGGCCTCTTTAATATACTTAGAGAACGAGAGTTCTATGAATCAAAAGGCTCTAAACGCAGAAAAACTAAAGCAGCTTCAATTCGTAGACAACAGAGAGAAATAAAAAAGAGGAAGGAAGAACTTGGATACTAACCAAAAAGTAGAAATTGTTGAATTGGAAGAATATGAAAATGTTTCTAAAACTTCAACTCCGTTAAGATTCCAACAGCCGTTTGTATGGTACATGAAATGGGCATCTTCAATAGTGCTTATTATTGCAATGGTTATGACCACTAACAACATGTATCCCTATAACATGTATTTACAATGCATTGGTGTTGCTGGTTGGTTAGTTGTTTCAATCATTTGGAACGACCGAGCATTAATAATTGTAAATGCAGTTGCAGTTGCAATTTTTCTAAATGGTATTTTTCAATATCTTACAAGGGGATAAATTATGGTACGAAAGAAAATAACTGCTACCACAGACAACAGTAAGTGGGAAGCACCTGTAAGAAAGAAGTTTCGTAAACCTCGTAAACCTATGACTGAGGAACAAAGAGCAGCTGCATCAGAACGTCTTGCAAAAGCAAGAGCTGTAAGAGCTGCAAAAAATCCTGAGTATGGTTTGTCTGGTATTCATACAAGTTTAAGAGAACTTGATGAAGAACATCAGTTGCATCCAGATAAAGTTAAACAGTGGATTAAAACACAAAAATCATATGCGACAAGTGAACGTGCATCTGTACGACAAAATGTTAAGGGTGCAAGTTCAAAACTTGCTATGCATGAGGGGTATGTTCGCAACATGCAATATTACCTTAAAAATGGCGATTGGATAGATATGTTCTATGGTGAATACATGCAAAACAAAATAAATAGTTCTTGCAAAGCTTTAGCATACTATTGGTATGGGCCAAAGAAGGGTGAACCAAAACGAGATATTGATACGTTCTATCCTGATTTGGGTTGTGTGTGGACAAAAGAAATGGCGTTAGGAGAATAATTTTTTGGAAGAAGATATTGAAAATAATGTCATTAAGGGCCCATGGAAAAAATTACATGTAAAACAACCCGAAGACATTGAAGCAGAACTTGAAATGAAAATGGAGTTTGCTGAAGACTTAACACAGGAGTTGATTGTTCACATGGTACAAATGTGTAACGATAATAAAATTACCATAAGTGATGGAAAACTTATAAACGACCTTGGTATGATAATTGAATTTACAAAAGGTATGGTTTACAGGGGAATGGAAATACCATACCCCACACAAAACATTGTGGATAGGTTTGTTGATGTTGCTAAAGACAGCGATGGAGCTACTCATACTGATGTTAACATGGAACATTTGAGCAGATTCATAGAGTTGTTTATGTTGGAAGATGATAATGATTCTAGTTGATATGAGCCAAATTTCAGTTGCAAGTGTTATGATGCATTTGCATATGACTAAACAAACTAAACCAGATGATAATATGGTTCGCCATATGATTTTAAATTCGTTACGCATGTATCGTACTCGTTTTAAATCTGAGTTTGGTGAATTGGTATTATGTTATGATTCCAAACACTATTGGAGGCGAGACTATTATCCAGAATACAAAGCTTCTCGTAAGACTACCAGAAAGAAATCAAACCATGATTGGGATGCTATCTTTGAGTGTCTTAACAAAATCAAAAAAGAATTTTCTGAAAACTTACCTTATAAGTTCATAGAAATATATGGTGCAGAGGCTGATGATATTATCGGTGTTCTTAGTGCAGAAACTTCTGATGAAGTTATGATACTATCTGGAGATAAAGATTTTATTCAACTACAAAAGTATCCTAATGTAAAACAGTATAGTCCAATTACTAAAAAATTAATAGACGGCGAAAACCCTGTTACATATCTCCAAGAACATATTTTTAAAGGTGATACCAGTGATGGGATACCCAATGTACTATCACCCGATAATACTTTTACTGAAGGGTTACGGCAAAGGCCGTTAGGTGCTAAAAAGATTTCATCTTGGATTGATAACAACATTGATGATGTGTTACCTAATGATGAAGTAAAACGTAACTACCAAAGAAATAAAAAATTAATTGACCTTACTTGTTGTCCAGAAGAATTGTCGTCTGAGATAATACATACATATAAGGAAGCGGCAGTTAATGACCGCAGTAAATTACTGAACTATTTTATTAAAAAGAGATTAAAAACTCTAACTGAATCTATAGGAGAATTTTAGAATGGATTTATTAATATCAGAAATTTTGGACAAGGTGTCCAAAGCAAAAACAAAACAAAATAAGGTTGCTCTGTTAAAAGAGTACGATAGCCCGTCATTAAGAATGGTTATCAAGTCATCATTTGATCCCAAAATCAAATGGTCACTACCAGAAGGCGAAGTTCCTTTTAAACGAAACGAAGCACCAGCTGGTACTGAACACAGCACTCTTGCATATGAAAGTAGAAGATTGTATCATTACATAGAGGGTGGCAATCCTTCTCTTAGTCAAACCAAAAGAGAGACTATGTTTGTTCAGATGCTTGAGGGTTTGCACGATACTGAAGCAGACGTTCTTGTAGCTGCAAAAGATAAAAGTTTACATCAAGCATATAAAGGTTTATCTGCAAATGTTGTCAAGGAAGCTTTCAACTGGACTGATGAATACATGGTAGATGATCATGCAATTTATCATCAAATGCCGGGGCCTGCGAATGGGTAATTTTTTAAATGATTATGTGAGTTTCGTAGACCACACTACAAGCGATCCTTCTAAACACATAAGTTACTTTAAAGAAACTTGTGACGTAGTTAAAGAACAGGGAATGGCTCCAGAACGTATGCTAACAGCCGCATTGGGGTTNTCAGCTGAATCTGGAGAGTTTACTGAGATTGTTAAGAAGGTTATCTTTCAGGGGAAACCTATGGACGAACACACCAAATATCATATGCAACGTGAACTTGGTGATGTTATGTGGTATGTTGCTCAAGCNTGTATTGCATTAGATACAGATTTAAGTGATATCATTACNATGAACATTTCTAAGTTAGAAGATAGATATCCTGATGGTTTCGAAGTTACTCGTTCTGAGAATAGAGCTAAAGGTGACATATAGAAGTGATCGAAAAACCAACTGATAATATAATATCATTATCAGATTTAATCGAACAACGACTTCGTAAACAACAAGAGATAGATTACTACAGAGAGACTCTTATTCATTTAGAGCGAAAGATTGGCGAACTTAGTAAAGAAGTGGATATCACCACTTTAATTATTGATATGATTGAGACTGAAAGAGTCTTGACAATTGATGAGAAGCTTGGTAAAATACTACTATTGAATGACAAAAAGAGAAAAGAATGAATATATTCTATGTAGATCGTGATCCTAAGATTGCAGCCGAGATGCACTGTGACAAACACGTTTGTAAAATGGTGATTGAATATCCACAGCTTATGTCAACAGCTCATCGTGTGCTTGACGGNNATCAATATTATGGTCTTACCAAGAATGGGAGAAAGATTAAACGCTGGAAGTTAAAAGACAAAGTAATGGAAGACAATCTAATGAAAGCGTCACATGTCAATCACCCNTCAAACCTGTGGGTTCGGGAATCTAAAACAAACTACAAATGGTTGTATTCTCTGTGGATTAATTTACTCAAAGAATATACACATCGTTATGGCAAAGAACATGCATGTGAAGGTTACATAAATTTTCTCAAGGATTTGCCAACAAACATTCCTTACAATGAGTTTAGTGATCCACCACAATGTATGCCTAATGATTGTAAAACTAACGACACAGTGTCAGCATACCAAACCTACTACATAGTAAAGAAGTCAAACTTTGCAACTTGGAAACTTAGACAACAGCCGGAGTGGTTCAATGACAGATTTACATACCTTGCTCAAAGATAATATCGCAGTACAACAAGAACAGTTGTATGACGCATATATTAGAATAAAAGAATTGACTGATGAACTTAATGCTTTGAAAAAACAAGTAGCTAATACTCAACTGGAGTTTGACTTTAATGCCAACATATAATTTTTATAACAAAAATACTGATGAAAATTTTGAAAAGTTTATGAAAATTTCTGAACTTGATCAGTATAAGTTAGATAATCCTCACATTAGNCAAAGACCAGCTTTAGTAGCTTTTGTTGGTGATCATATCAGCGCAACAGCTCCAAAGATTGATGGTGGTATGAATGAAAGATTAGAACANATTGCACATTCAAATCCTGGCTCCCCCCTCGCAGATAGATATGGTGGTTCTACCAAAACAATTAAAGAAATTAAAACAAGAGAAGTTCTCAAAAAACATGGTGTTCTCGATAGGTTAAAAAAATAAATTATAAATAAAAATAATGGTGCAGGCGAGAAATCACACTTCAGCACAGATGCACGGCNTCTTGGAAGCTTGGAAGTCAATCCGCCTATGCACCAGAGGGGAGTTGACACCCTCAGGCGAACATCCTTGACTGTTGGCTCCCCTCACCTTATTTTAAATAGGACATAAAATGGCAAGTACAAAAAAGAATAAAGAAATAAACGCAAGTAATNTAGTAACAATAAAACCAATTACAGANAACCAAAAAATTGTTTTTGAGTCTTGGAAGAAAGGACAAAACCAATTTCTTTATGGTGCAGCTGGTACAGGTAAAACATTCTGTGCATTGTATCTCGCAATGCAAGATGTAATGAATTTACAAACTCCATACGANAAGGTTGTGTTGGTTCGTTCACTTATACCAACAAGAGAGATTGGGTTTCTGCCAGGCGATGAAGACGATAAGTCTGCGTTGTATCAGATACCATATCAAAACATGGTACAGTTTATATTCGAACAACCTAACGAACAATCGTTTAANAATCTATACGATAGGTTAAAGGGTCAAGGCTCATTGCACTTTTTNTCAACTTCTTTTCTAAGGGGATTGACAATGGACAATGCAATTATTATAGTAGATGAGTGTCAGAATATGAATTTTCATGAACTTGATACGATTACAACTAGAGTTGGGCAAGACGCAAAGATTGTATTCTGTGGTGACTTTGACCAGACAGATTTGCAGAAACAAAATGAGAAAAATGGTTTACATGATTTCTTTAGAATACTAGATGAGATGGAAGAATTTAATTGCACCGAATTTACTATTGGTGATATTGTNCGGTCAGGATTTGTTCGTAACTATCTTATCAATAAAATACGTCTTGGATTTGGAAGCGAATAATGAGTACATTTTTTTGGGTTATGATGGGAATAATATTAGCAATTTGGGGCTGGACTATCTACGAGTGTAAGGTTCTTAGAAAACGAGATAGGGANAGGTGGGAGAAATGAATTTAGAAAAACTTAGAGCTCAACTAGAAATAGACGAGGGAGTAAAATACGAAATTTACAACGACCATCTTGGGTATCCTACTTTTGGTGTTGGCCATTTGGTATTAGAAACTGATCCAGAATACAACTATTCANTTGGAACTTCTATTAGNGAGTCTAGAGTCATCGAAGCATTTGAACAAGATTGTGANAATGTTTTACTAGACTGTACTATTTTATATCCAGATTTTTATGATTTNCCAGAAGAAGCTCAACAGATAATTGCAAACATGATGTTCAACCTTGGCAGAACTCGTTTAAGTAAATTNAAGGGAATGAAACGTGGTGTTGATGCAAAAGATTGGAACGCAGCTGCAGATGAGATGGTAGACAGCAGATGGTATCGACAAGTGACAAACCGAGCAGATAGATTAGTGGAGAGAATGAGAGCAATATAAAATATGTATAATCATGAACCAGTTGAGTTGCAACCTATAACCGCAACAAACCAAGACGGAGTACGTCTATACAAAACCCCAGAGGGTAANAAGTATCCATCAATTACAACTGTTTTATCAGTTCGTAATAAGAAAGGAATAGCAGAATGGCGTAAACGTGTAGGTAACGATGTTGCTAATCACATATCAAGAACAGCTGCAAATCGTGGTACTAAAGTTCATCATATGTGTGAGGATTATCTAAACAATGTTGAATTTAATTCTCCTATGGAATGGGAGAAACACAAAAAACATTTCTTNCCGTATTGTCTTTTTCAACAATTAAAAGATAATGCGCTAACTTACATNGACAACATCTATGCTCAAGAAGCTGGATTGTACAGTGACAAGTATAAANTAGCAGGCAGAGTTGATTGTATTGCTGAGTATAAAGGTGTGCCGTCTATTATAGATTTTAAAACATCAACTAAAGAACGTAAAGATGAATACAACGAAAGTTATTACATTCAAGGTTCTGCGTATGCTGAAATGTTTGGTGAACGTACAGGTGTAGAAATNTCTCAGGTNGTTATCTTGGTNGTGACAGAAGATGGAACTGTTCAAGAGTTTGTTAAAGAAAAACACGATTACCTTAATTCTTTAGTAGAAACTATTGCGGAGTGGAATGAACAAAATAAAACGTAAGAGACTTGACAAGTTAGTGTCTGTTATGGTATAAATATAGATACAATTTGTTGATGCAAGTTGAGAGCTGATCTGGACGGGGGTGCAAATCCCCCCAGCTCCACCACAAATACATTGGAGAATAAAATGGATTGGATTACAGCAGACCTTATAGATGCAATAAATGAAACATCTTGGTTTGATGGTATTGGAACAATACTTATTTTACTTGCCACTTATGCAGCTTATAAGTGGATTAAGAAAAATATCTAGTGTGTTTGTGATGGGGCTGAATAGGTTCGACAGGCAGAGGTAGATGAGTGGAGAATTGTCGGGTGATTCCGTTATCGGTCAAAACTATAAATGCAAACGAAGATAACTTTGCACTTGAGGATTATGCGCTAGCCGCATAGTTGCTCGGGGTTTTGGTGAGTTCCTATCAACAGAATACTCACCACTTTTATAATGACTATAGGAAATAATAATGGCGTTTACGACATCAAAAACATTTACAGTTGCAATAGAGAATATTGCTAAAGATTTAAATATTACACATATGGATGCAATTCTATATTATTGCGACAAAGAAGGCATTGAACCTGATTCAGTTGGTTCTCTTATTTCTAAAGGACTGAAAGAAAAAATTGAAGCAAATGCAAGAGACTTGAACTTTTTACCTAAAAGAGCTCAACTGCCNATATAAAGAAAGCCTTTCAATGGAAGCGATTGATACNTACCTGATGTATTGTGCAATGAAAGCACACTTCGGCAAAACTGATTATGACTTTGTTACCTACCATGGCAAAACTCGTATCAAACGAGATTCTTTCTACAAGAGAAAGGATAGAGGTTTCTTTGTCAAAATTTCAAGAAAATATAAAACAGAAGAAAACATAAAAAATTATTTTGTCTCTAATTTTATTAAGGACGGNAAAGGTTATGTGTCTAACTTCAGTGATGAAAACTATGAGGAATGGAAAGACAGGAGAGTTAATTTTTACAATCAATTTACACTAGAGATTAAGCCTTTAGTTAAAAACTTCAATCCCCTTTTTAATATTGAGAGTGACGAACACCCTATATTATTAAAGGAATATCTTGGAAAGAGAGTGTCATTAGAAACTCTTATTGTACTTGATGAACTGGTTGAGTTTAGTAAAACGTGGAACAAAAAATTATCTGAGGATTACATATGGCAAGACATTAAAAAACTTATGAATAATTATAAAAGGTTCTTGACTTTGGACAAGGAAAAGTATAGAATGGTATTATTAAATCTAATAGAAGGAGTTTAACTAAAATGGATTTAGGTGAAATTGTGACTACTGAAAGAGCAGAAATCGCAATTAAAACACTCGACATTGTTGAGTCAGAAAACAAAAAACTTATTGCAAGGGTGAAAGAATTAGAGTACGATTGTGCTGAACTTTCTAAGAAAAATTCTGAGATGAGTGAAAGAATTAAAAAACTTGCAATGCGACAACCATCATGGCCAAAGGGGTTTCGCCCTCAAGGTCGCAGACCTGATAACAGGAGAGAACAACGATAAATGATTTGTGGGGTTATAGCTCAGTTGGGAGAGCGTCTGGTTTGCATCCAGAAGGTCGTGGGTTCGATTCCCTCTAACTCCACCACTTTTACCGCCGGTATAGTTAAACGGTATAACAGTTGCCTTGTAAGCATCAATTCTAGGTTCGATTCCTTGTACCGGCACCAATTTTGAAAAGGACATATTATGGGAACTAAAGTATTAACACTCACATTAATTGCACCAAATAGAAAACCACCTAATAGTAATGTGCGATGGTTTGCACTTATACTTGCACTCATGAGTGTCATTTTTCTTGCATCGGGAAGTGTTGCTTCTCAATGGATAGGTTGGTCGTTGTCTGTGGTTGCTTGTGTGTTTTGGGCAAATTTTGCAAGGTTAGATAAAGATACTCCAAGAATGTTAATGGAGTTATTTTATCTTGGTGCATCTATTTGGGGGATATACAATTGGATATAGAAGTAACACTTAAAGACTTCATGGGAAGCGACTTGACTGTTGTTAATGCAGCCAGAGTTTCTTTTGATAAAGAATCTGATTGGGAGAAAGGATTTGATAACGACTTAGAAGGCCTTCTTAATTACANTGATGAAAAATTAATAAAGTATCTTGCAAAACANAATCACTGGAGTCCATTCGGTCATGCGNCTATGCAGTTTAGAATTAAAGCTCCTGTGTTTGTTGCAAGACAATTAGTTAAACATCAAATTGGTTTAACGTGGAACGAAGTATCTAGACGATATGTCAGTAACGATCCATCAATCTATTATCCTGATACATGGAGAGCAGCTGCATCAGATAAGAAACAAGGTTCTGATGAGGAAAAAACTGTAGAGTGGATTAAGGACAGTTATCCTGATGATGAAGACATAAGAGTTGGGACTGTGTACAAAAAGGCTATGGAACACACAGTTAGAGCTTACGATACACTAATTGAGGGTGGTGTTGCACCAGAACAAGCACGAATGGTTTTACCTCAGTCTATGTTTACAGAATGGTATTGGTCGGGAACACTTTATGCGTTTGCAAGAGTATGTAACCTAAGATGCAAACCAGATGCACAATATGAAACAAGAATGGTTACAAATAAAATTGACAAGGTTGCACAGGATATGTTTCCTGTTAGTTGGGAGTGTTTAAGAACATGAAATCTTTAGTTATTGGCAATGGAGAATCACGTTCGTGGTTCAATCCAAGTGAAAACAATATTGGTTCAGACGAAGTTAAAACGTGGGGTTGCAATGCAATTTATCGTGACGGTATAGTAGACAATCTTGTTGCAGTTGATTACGCAATACAACAAGAAATTGTTAAATCTGAGTATCCACTTGAAAATAAATGTTGGTTTACAAACTGGTCTGTTGTTCCAGATTTTGTAGCAGACACAATGTTTATGGGATACAACATACCCGAATCTTTTATTCATTATAGTGGAGATGGCCTAACTGGTAAATGTGTTATCTCAGGCAAAGACCCAGCTACTCTGCAAGANAAAATTGATACAGCTATGCACATGAATCCAGACTTAGATGCAGATGACCTTCGTATGAAAATGGAAAAGGACTCTGGTGTTTGGATTACTTATGTTACTGGTGAAGAAAGAATTTGTCCTGTTGGAGAATACATGGGGGGTTGGTCTGCGGGCAATTCTGCACTACATTTAGCATGTGACCCACCTATGCACGAAACACTAGGTAGATTTCCTGTTAAACCAGATGAGGTATACATGATTGGATATGACTTATCGGCATATGATAAACCACTAAATAATATGTACAAGGGTA
This sequence comes from Rickettsiales bacterium TMED211, assembly GCA_002169685.1. Next base: position 10,588 of record NHJI01000052.1, read on the forward strand.
CAGACAATTATCTTCCAGCAAACGCAAAAGGATTTAGTGCAGTAAATTGGGGCAAACAGCTAAANTCTATTTTTCATGTACATTCTGATACTACTTTTTATTGGGTTGATGCAACAGAAGAAGGTAAAACATTANCAGATGCATTTTATTTAAATAATGTAAAATATATTACTAAAGACAAATTGTGTGAGGAATTAAAAATAACATGAGTGGAGTTCCTATATTCCCAGCTGGTATTGTAAAACAGTATAATAGTCCAATACCATTTGTTGATACGATTGATTTACAACAATTTTCGTATGAAACATTTAAAGGTTCAACAAAACTAAGAACTGCAAAATATTTAAATATATTACTTGACCCANNAATGAAAGACATTGCAACATGGATTGAAATGCANGCNAAAGATTATCTAGACAACGAACTTGGTTTGGAGTATGAGGAATTTTTCTTTTCAGAGAGTTGGTTAAACATTAGTGGTAAAGGTGGAGAGCAAAGTATACACAATCACTCTAACTCAATCATTAGTGGAACATATTATTTAAAGTCAGAGGACGGACACCCACCACTGGATTTTCACAGATCAAAATATGATGGTGTACCATTCATATCTCTTACGGAACATTATAAACAGGGAAACCCAAACANAGCTTCTAAGNTGTCTTTTCCTTGTACACAAGATTCTATGATTGTTTTTCAATCTCAATTGTATCATGGTCATGTACCAAATGATCTTGATAAAGAACGGATTGGACTTTCTTGGAACGCTCTTGTCAATTTTAGACAAGATGACAAAAGTATATATAGAGTAAGGTTTGTTCAAGAAGATACTTGACTTTCCTTACACAACTGTATATAATTATTAAATAACATACGAAAACATACATTCACATAAGGAGAAAAATATGTCGTTAAGTTCACTTAAAAAGTCTAATTCATTAGACAAACTGCTCGGTGCAGTTAAAGAGGAAAACGCACCCCAAGAGAAGAAGTCCTATAAGGACGAACGAATCTGGAAACCAGTAATGGATAAAACAGGTAATGGTTATGCTGTTATCCGTTTCCTTCCAGCGGTTGAGGGTGAAGATATGCCATGGGCAAAGGTCTGGAATCACGCATTTCAAGGCCCAACTGGTCAGTGGTATATCGAGAATTCTCTTACCACACTCGGTCAGAATGACCCTGTATCAGAACTAAATTCATCTTACTGGAATTCTGGTGTAGAGTCTGACAAGGAAATTGCTCGTAGACAAAAACGTAAGTTGCAATANTNTTCNAACATNTACGTTGTTAAGGACGGTGCAAATCCTGAGAATGAAGGTAAAGTATTNCTTTATCGTTTTGGTAAGAAAATCTTTGACAAGATTATGGAAACNATGCANCCTGCATTTGAAGATGAGTCACCAGTAAATCCTTTTGATTTTTGGGAAGGTGCAAACTTCAAGTTGAAGCTTCGCAAGGTNGACGGTTATTGGAACTATGACAAGTCAGAGTTTGAAGCACCATCAGCATTGTTTGATAACGATGATGACATTGAAGCAGTATGGAAGAAAGAGTATGCTCTATCAGAGTTTACTTCTGAAACAAACTTCAAGTCATATGATGAGTTGAAAACTCGTTTGGATATGGTTCTTGCTGGAACTACTAAGGTTGGAAGTGCAGCTGAGATTATGGAAGATGCTCCTAAAGCAGCTCCTGTAGTTGATACTGCTCCTGCTCCTGCTCCTGCTCCATCGGTAACACAAGATGATGAAGATGATACTATGGATTATTTTCAGAAACTTGCAAACGATTAGTAGNGATACTATGAACAACCCTCTATTGAGAAATCAATAGGGGGTTTTCTTTTAGTNAGANNNATTTAANGCAGCTACTGNTNGGTTAGGATTTCTCNTACTTGTATTGGTAAAGGTNGCACTAGAAGTTGAATTACTATTAACAACATTTGTAGATTTTGCATCAACCACGACAGTTGAACCACCAGTTGCCTTATCTAATTTTGCTTCGGTCATTTGTCTAGCTCTTGTATCCATAAGACTTTGAAAATTTGGTCTACCAGCAACATTACCTGCCATTGCTGGGTTGGGTGCTACTGCGTTAGTAACAACTGGAGCAATTAATTCTCCTGTTTCTGGATTCATACCAGCAAATTCATAGATACCTTTGGGAATAGCTCTTGATGCAATCCCCGATATACTAAACATACTTCCACCTGGCTTAGGTAACACTGATCTGAGAACGGTCTTTAAAAAGTCTTTAGCCATATCTGCCATATTACCTAAAGCAGCTCCAACTTTTTCGGGGATACCACTAAAGAAATTGCCGATACCATCAAACACTTTTTTAACTGCATCTGCAATAAACTGAATAGGATTCATTGCATTTAGTTTTTCTTTGAGGCTTTCAAATCCAAATAAATCTTTTATGAAAAGAAATACACCATCAAAAGCACTTTTAATGCTTTCAATTGCGGTATCAACTGATCCTGCAATAACATCTTTAATAGC
>NHJI01000053.1 GCA_002169685.1 Rickettsiales bacterium TMED211
GAGTAATTTTTGATGATTTAAATCTCCAAATTCCGTGTATCATAAAAAATAATACAAATTGTTCAGGTGAATTAAATATAAAAAAGGTTATTATTGGAATTATAACTCAACCAATAAATTTATTTCATATAATTAAACTATCAATTTACTATTTAAAAGCTTTAAAAAAGTTAAAGATATTAGCGAGTAAGCTCTTCATCAATTAGTCCATTAAGTCTAGTTCATACATCTTTGATTCAAGAATCTGGTCATATAAATTTTCAGAAGGCCTCGCACCTAAAATACTAATATCTTCAACAACTGGTCCTTTAGTTTTAATTCCAGTAAATTTTTTTGTTAATCCTTTAAAAGGATTCTCAAAAGTATCCATAACAGCTGTGGGTTCAAAACCACAATGTGACATGCAGTTATTACATTTTTCATAGTTACCAAGACCATATTTTTTCCAATCAGTTTTCTCTATTAACTCCTCAAAAGTTTTACAATATCCTTCAGAAAGATGGTAACAAGGTCTTTGCCAACCAAAGATATTCCTTGTTGGAGTTGCCCATTGTGTACATAGATAGGTTTGATTACCAGCTAAAAAATCTAAATATAGATTGGTATGATTCATTTTCCATTTTTTAAACATCTTTGATTTAAATACATTTCTGAAAACTTTCTTAACATTTTCTCTATTCAGAAAGTTTTCTTTGTCAATTGCCCGCTCATAAGAAAATCCTGGAGATACATTAATACCATCGACTTTCAAATCCTCTGTCACATAATTAAAGAACTCAATCAAATTTTTGATTCTCTGAAAGCTATAAACTGTGCAATTAATCGCAACCCTAAATCCCTTAGTTTTTGCAATTCTTATAGACTGAACTGCACTTTCATATACTCCCAATTGACCCGCAATTTTATCATGCTCTTCTTCTATGCCATCTAAATCTACGGCTATAGTTAGGTATGGGCTTGGTTCATAATCAAATATATTCTTTGATAATAATAACCCGTTAGTACAAAGATAAGTATATTTTTTCATCTTTAATAATGATTCAATTATTTCCGGCATTTCTGGGTTAAGCAGAGGTTCTCCACCTGAAATTGATACTATTGGTGCCTTACATTCTTCAGTTGAGTAAATACATTTCTCTGGGCTAAGTGACTCATTTAAAACTGATTCTGGATAATCAGTTTTTCCACATACTTTTTTTTCTAGATTAGTTTTAAAAGATGGTTCCAACATTAGAACTATAGGTGGTTTCTTAATTCCTTTTAATCTACAATCAGCCAGGTACGACCCAATTCTTAGTTGCTGACTAATAGGAACGGCCATTTATGTATTTTACTTAAGAAGTTGTTTTTTCTGAATGAAGCCTTTTCATCATATCACTGACATGCGTATCATGAACAAANTCAGGGTNCCTTGATTTACTCATATCAATTTCTTGAGCCATCGCACCTTCAGTTTTTGGTCCGTTTATAGCAACTGATGCTGCTTTCAATGGGTTTGAAAAAACATCTGTAACTGCTGATGCTTCATATCCNCAATGAGCCATACAATCGGAGCATTTATCATANTTTCCAGTTCCATATTTTTCCCATTCAGTGTCTTCCATNANCTCTTTAAATGATTCAACATACCCNTCTCCAAGAAGATAACATGGTTTTTGCCANCCAAATATATTNCTTGTAGGGTTACCCCAAGGNGTGCATTGATATGANTGGTTNCCTGCTAAGAAATCNAGGTAAAGTCCTGAATGACTAAAATCCCATTTTTTAAAATTTTCAGATTTAAATATATTTCTAAAAAACTTTTTAGTATTAGACCGTTTAATAAAATGTTGCTGGTCAGGGGCTCTTTCATATGCNAATCCAGGAGAAATTGTAATACCATCTACTTTAAGTTCATCAGTAACATAATTTAANAATTTTTTTAATCCTTCAGTATCGGCATGATCAAAAATTGTGCAGTTTACATTGCATCGAAAACCTAAAGATTTTGCTTTTTTAATTGCAGAAACACATCTATCAAATACACCTTCTTGACAAACGGCTTTATCATGTTCTTCTTTTAAACCATCTAAATGAACTGACCATGTAAAATAAGGACTAGGTTTATAATCCCCAAGTTTCTTTTCCATTAAAACTGCATTTGTACAAAGNTATACAAATTTTTTCCTTTTAATTAATTCTTCAACAATCTCAGGCATTTCTTTATGAATTAAAGGCTCCCCTCCAGGAATGGAAACAATAGGAGCACCACATTCCTCGACAGCATCAATACACTCCTTTGGTGAAAGTCTTTGATTCAATATTTCCTTTGGATAATCTATTTTACCACAACCCGCACAAGCTAAGTTACACCTAAAAAGAGGTTCTAACATTAAAACCAATGGATACTTTACCTTACCAAGTAATTTCTGCTTTATAATATAAGCACCTACTCTGATTTGTTGTATTAATGGAATTGCCATATTTTATATATTTATTTTATTGTTTATCAATTGTAAAGATTAATTAGCAACGTGATATTTTTCAAGTTCTTTAGGTAATTTNAAAACTACATTTTCTTCTATACCAGGTCTTGTTTCAATTTTTATTTCTCTGAAAGTAGAAATTCTGTTCATTACTTCCTTTACTAATTCATCTGGGGTTGAAGCTCCTGATGAAATCCCTATNGAATCAACATTATNAAACCATTTTCTATCAAGGTCATCTGCAGTTTCTATCAAAAAAGTATCAACCCCTGATTCTTCACCTAAATCTCTTAATCTATTAGAATTAGAACTATTCTTTGCTCCTACAACTAAAATCAAATTAACATGGTCTACAAGATCTCTGACTGCTGATTGCCTATTTTGTGTTGCATAACATATGTCTTTAACATCAGGTCCCTCAATTAAAGGGAATCTTTCCTTTAATGCCTCTATTACAACCCTAGTATCGTCAACTGATAAAGTTGTTTGACTGATATATGAAAGTTTAGACGGATTTTTCACNNCTAATTTCTTAACATCATCAGTATTTGATACAAGATAAACATCTCCAGAAATTCTTCCCATAGTGCCNACNACCTCTGGNTGACCTTCATGACCAATTAGAATTACCTCATAACCATTGGTTGAATATCTTTGACCTTCTTTATGAACTTTTGCAACGAGGGGGCATGTCGCATCAAGCACAGGTAACTTTCTTTTGTGTGCAGTATCTTCTACTTTTTGAGCNACTCCATGAGCACTAAATACTGTAACAGCTCCTTCTGGAATTTGGTCTAGTTCTTGAACAAATATAGCACCTTTTGAACTCAANTTNTTAACAACTCTTTTATTATGCACTATTTCNTGTCTTACATAAACTGGTGAACCATACTTTTCTAGAGCTCTTTCAACAATTTCNATTGCACGCTCAACGCCNGCACAAAATCCTCTTGGTTGGGCTANGTATACTTTTAAAGGCTTCAANATATCAATCTCCTAACTTANTTTATATNAAATTTTTCATTCATNNAANTCACACAATCCTTTATAGCATTTTTTACATTCCTTGGTCTATATCCCAGTTCTTTTTTTGCTTTTTCTGAGGAAAAATACATTTTTTTTTCTGACATTCTTAATCCATTAATAGTTAACATCGGTTCATAATTCTTCATGAAAAATGCTAAAATCTCGTTTAAAAATGCAAATGGGTATAATGGTTTTGATGGTATTTTTATATTTACTTTTGGAACATTAGCTTGCTCAGCAATAAGGTCTAAAAAATTCTTAAAGGACATATTTTCTCCTCCTAGAATATATTTTTCACCATTTTTTCCTTTTTCTAATGCCTGAAAATGTCCTTCAGCAACATCATCTACATGGACAAAATTAAGACCAGTTTCTACATATGCTGGCATTTTCTTTTTTAACATTTGCAAAACAATTTTTCCCGTTGGGGTAGGTTTGATATCTCTAGGACCAATCGGTGTTGATGGGTTAACTATTGTACATTTTAGATTTTTATTTTTAATGTGATTCATTACAATATTTTCAGCTAAAAATTTAGACTTTTTATAGTCCCCAACCATTTGTTCAAATTTTACGGGTGTATTCTCATCAGACTCACCTGTAGTCTCCATTCCTAATGTCGCAACACTGGAGGTGTAGATAAGTTTGTGTTTAGGTATATCTTTTATTAACTCTATGACATTTTGCGTTCCTAAAACATTTGATTCATAAATTTCAGATCTTTTTCTAGCCCATAACCTATAATCAGCTGCAACATGAAAGAAGATATNGCAGTCTTTAAATGCNTCAATAATNGTATCTTTTCTTCTCAAATCACCTCTAAAGATTTCTACNTNTAGNTTTTCTAAATTTGAAATATCTGAAGTTTNTCTTACCAAAACTTTAACTTTATATTTTTTTTCTAGAGCTTTTCTAGTTATTGCTGAACCAAGAAATCCGTTAGCTCCAGTAATTAAAATTGTTTTTGACATAGCCTAATAAATAATAAATATTGGTTATATAGAAAGTGAAAATTTAAATTTATATGTTTTTCAAGCTATTAAAAGGTAAAGTTTCAGTTAATTTAATTCTTCTTCTTTTTTTTTCTAATATTCAATCTGCTGAATTAGCTNCTGATAAAATTAAAAAGCTTCATGAAAACTTATTAATTATTAATTTTTCAGAAGAAAGTTTTAAAGAAAAATTTTTAATATTAGATGAAATTATTGCTGAGTTATATAATTCAAAAAAAATGATCAGATTTATTTACGGAAGAAAATGGAAGGATCTAGATAAAGAAACAAAAAATAAATTAGGATTAACTTTTCAAAAGTATATTTCATTTAATTATGTTAAAAGATTTAATAATATTCAAAATTTGGAATTTGAGTTTTTAGGTTTTGAAGAAATTAGNGAAAAGAAAGTCTTAATAAAGACTTATTTAAGACCCTCTATTGGAGAAAAAATCAATCTTGATTATGTAATTTCTAAAGAAGAAGATAATTGGAAGATTTTTGATGTATTACTTAACGGTTCAATAAGTGAAATTGCAACTAAAAAATCNGAGTTTAACAGTATAATCATAAATCAGGGAGCCACTGGATTAATTAAAATAATTACAGATAAAATAGAAAATTATAAAGAATAACTTTAATTTTTAACTATCAATATCTCTCCAAAAAATGAATCAGAGTTACAATTAACAAACTTTTCAAAAATATGCATTTTATTATAAATACGCGTTTTCGATCCAACAGTATTTCCTACTAAAATGCTAAAAAAATTCAACTCATGAATTCCTGAGTTCTTGTATAAAATATCAATATCCTTTGGTTTTTTGTATAAAATAACAGAGCCTCGTTTCATACCTAAGCAATAATTTTTACCAATTTTCTTTTTAATAATTATNGTTCCGGCAATAATATTATTGGCACAGAATTCTCCNGTGTTACCCTCTACATTAATAAGNCCCCTTCTCATCATATATCCTAAATATTGCCCAGTGCTTCCTTTAATAAAAATTTTTCCACCATTCATTCCTAACTTCTCTCCGAACGATGGCCCTCCGACATAANTTCCTGCATTACCTTTTATCGATATCTCACCTCCTGTCATTTGAGAGCCTAAAAATGATTTACATGACCCCGTGACACTTATATAACCACTTTTCATTTTTTTNCCCANAAAAGANCCGACNTCACCAAAAATCTCTAAGTGATCTTCTTGCCATTNATANCCTAAATTATCTATTANACTTTTAGAANTCTTTATAATTACCTTTCTTTGAGGAGTTTTAATCTTTCTTATTTTAATATCAAAAATTTCATTTAATTTTATGTTTTTATTTCCCTTTTCTATATAGATACTACTTACTTTTTTTAAATTGAAATCAATCTTATTTACTGATGATAAGTTTTTAAGATCTATAGTTTCATCAAGCCTTACTTTTGGGATTAATGTTAGAAGGTTCATCTAATGATTTTCCTTAAATGAAAATGGTATGGACCCAATTTTCCTCCATAATTACCNGCTGAAATAGCTATTACTCCACTTTTTTTTCCAAGTTTATTTATTGCTAGGATTCCTANTNTCATTGCTTCTGAAATATCTTTTTCCGATAAACCATCAATNACTAACTCCAAAACTGCATTCATATTGGAGTCAAGTTTTGTTTTTACTAAACCTTTAATAGATGGACAATACTCAAAATTTGTTGAAGCTATTAAAGTCTTATACTTGGAACCAACTTTTGAACCTGATCTCACCACACCTCCAGGAAATGGTAGAATTACATTTNGNANCATATTGATTGCTTTNACTGCTNCTTCAGCNCCTAATAATGCACTTTTTCTATCATTAGCAAGAATTAAAAAATTACCCCCCCCAATACCTGACATTTGATAGGCAAAATCTTCACAGACAAATTCACCATCCATTACTGGAATTCTCCAAAATCTTTTTTCATCAACTTTCTTTGAAATCTGAAAACCGTCTCCAAAATACCTTAATGAGTTACCTAATTTTATTTTTATATCTCCAGTATTACCNGCGAATAAAGATGAAGATGGAGAAGTCATAATACACTGACCAGAGCGATTTAATATTTGTTTTGCTAGTTCTTTTGAAGACATAGAAAATATAAGAATAGATACTCCCGGCCTCTTATCTGGTGTTTCTGAACTTTTTAAATATCTTTCAATTCCTGCTTCACATCCACAAGCAATTACTGAAGTAGCAAAACCAGTAAATGCTAAAGCAGCTTCTTTTGCCCACTTACTATTATCAGCTGTGATAATAATTCTTGAACACTTCATTGGAAATGCTTCAGCAAAAGTATCCCATACATCTATATTTTTTTTAGTCATAATAATTTTTAATAATTAAAACTGTGAAAAATCTCTTTCACACTTTTCAAGTCTGATTTAGTTTTTTTCTTTAGTTTTTGAATACAAATACCGTCTGACCTAACAACCAGACCATCTTGGTCAATACCAGGAATGGAAGAAGGGATAAATACATCAAATTGTTCTTTATTTTTTATTTTAGAGTTTCCAATAAAAATATTTTTTTTGAAAAAATTAATTTCAGGGTCATCGTTGAAGCAAGAGACATAAATCTGAAGTTCTTTATTTTCTTTAACCTTGTTACTGTGAAACTCTAATGGATTAAATACCGGCCCATTATCAGTAAAGTTCAATCTTAATGGAAACCCTGTTTTCCATAATGATGTCTGAATTGCACCTGAAATATTATTTTCTCCTCCATAATGATAAAAATTAAACTTTCTAAAATCACTTAATGTTTTCACGAAATCAATAATTTCACTGATTAAGAAATTATCCAAATTTGTACTTTCAAAAATTATTGTCCCATAAGAGGAATTATCAATATTTTTAAGGACCGAAGACATTTTATTTTTCTTAACTTTAGCATTATCTCTAATATGATTTTTCAACATGAAATGTAAATTTTCTATTTCTTTACTTAATTTACCTCTAGATACTTTAATCAGTGATAAATCTTTTTTTTTAATATGATACTCTGAAATCAATTGAATCACTCTTTTTCTTGAAAAGGAATTTTTCTTTTTTAAAAGGTTATCAATCATATTTGAATTAAGTAAATCTTTGTTAATACCAATAAATAATAAATAATCAGATCTTTTTTGAACTTCTCCTAGTGAAGCAATATTGCCACCTGTTCTTTGAAATATAGAGAGAAATTTCGATATATTTTTTCCATTCATATGATCTAAAGAAGCATTATTTTTTTCTGCAAATACAAAGATTTGATTTAACCCATCCATATCACAACTNAGTCCATCTATGTGAATCCCTTTAGATTTATTCACGAGAGCTTTTATTTTATTGAATGCTTTCTCCTTGGAAACAGGTTTTCCTTTAATTAGAAATACTTGTTTTTCGTTATGCATAACAATCAAGAATTAAGTAAATATTATTTATCATATTTAATATAAGCAAACCTTGCATCGCTAGGTGTGCCCTCTAATGAGTTACTGGAGTCTTTTGGATACCACATAACAACTTCATCTATTTTTTTTGCTAATTCAAAATCTAAATTTGTTATACCTTTTTTAGAATGATTCATTAATTTAACTTCAACAAATGCATAAGATACAACTAAATCTGGGTGATGCCATGCAACTTCTGCGAGATGTCCAATCGTATTAACTACCATCAAAGTAGATTTCCAACTATGTGTTTTATAAGTCTTTCTTATCCACTTTCCATCAAATTNCCACCCTTTTAAGAGTTTTTTTAGCATTTCATTGATTTCAGGTTCAGAATAAACTTTGGTTTCTTTATTGCTCATTTTTATTGACCTTAATTTTTCATTTATATTAAATTATAACTATCTTTATAATAATAATACAATAAGGTCATTATTTTCTTAATTACATNAGCAAAAAAATTAATGAAAGAATTTACTNTAAACTCCCCTGCNAGAATTCATNTAGGTTTTTTANAACTTGACCCNACTGCAGATAGAATATTTGGAAGTCTTGGTCTGACTATATCAAATTTCCAAACNATTATTAANGTCAATGATTCAAGAAAATTTGTGNTTGATGGTTCTNATGAAAAAGAAATTATGCGTGTTATTNTAANGTTNAAAAAACTTTTTACTCTAANGNCTTGTAGATTATCTGTNTTAAATTCTATACCCCCTCACTCAGGTTTAGGTTCAGGAACCCAACTATCGCTNAATGTCGGAACAATCCTAACAAAATTTTCTAACCTTAATCTATCTACTGAAGACATTGCTAAAATTTTAAATAGAGGNAAGAGATCTGGGGTGGGTATTGGCTCTTTTAAAAGAGGTGGATTTATAGTTGATGGCGGTAANTCGAGGAAATCAAATAATATACCAACAGTGATTTTTAATTCAAAATGGCCAAAAAACTGGAAAATAATCCTTTTATTTGATTCTAAAATAACTGGAATACATGGAGAAAAAGAAATAAAAGAATTTAAAAGGATAACTAATATTAGGAAAACTCTCTCTAAAGAAAACTGTCAGGCAATATTATTAAAAATAATACCTTCACTAATAGAAAAAGATTTTCATAATTTCTGTGAAGGAATCCAAAAAATACAAGAAAATACCGCTGAGGTTTTCTTTAAATCACAAGGAGGAAAATACGCTAGTAAAAAGATTGAAAAAATATTTAATTTTTTNAAGAGAAATGGTTACATGGGTTATGGTCAAAGTTCTTGGGGACCAACAGGTTTTATTTTTTGTGAAAATTCACAAAGTCAAAAAAAGTCTTTTAATTTTATAGAAAACTATATAAAAAATAATTTCATTAAAGGTATTGAGATGGTTATGGTTGAAGGTAGNAATAAAGGTTTAATTATAACTTAAGGAAAAANATGACAAAAAAAAATATTTTACATATGNTNAGTCCACANGGAAANATNAGCCCGTTTGATGTTAACATGGCTTGTGATGCNGGTTACGACGTCATTATTCCATANACGAATGTNAACNTAACNGATGTAAATAGTCTTGTTCAAGANGCAATCTTTTCTCGTTCAGTGTCAAATGCAAAAAAAACAGGTATTTTTATTTGTGGAAAAGATGCTTCTCTNGCNTTAGATATGATGGAANATGCAAAAAAGGCNATGGTTCCTCCTTTTGAAATATCAGTTTTNCCAGATCCNGCAGGATCNTTNACTACTGCTGCNGCAATGGTNGCATGCACTGAGAAAACATTGAAAGAAAAATTTGGTACTTCATTAAAAGATNAAAACGTTATTATATACGGNGGCAAAGGAATAGTNGGTGGTATATCTTCAATAATGTGNGCTGAAGCTGGNGCAANTTGTACAATTGTTGGTTANGATGGNATTGCNAACGTTNCTAAAAAAGCACAAGAATATAAAAATAGATTTGGAGTTGATATAAAACCAGGAGATGGTTCTTCCGATGAATTAAATTCCTCATACCTGCCAGAAGCTGACATAGTTTTTTGTGCAGCAAGAGCTGGAACTCAAGTAATAAATATTGATCAAATTAAACTAGCAAAATCACTGAAAGTAATAGCGGATGTTAATGCCGTTCCACCAGCAGGTATAGAGGGAGTAAGTTTAAATGATGATGATACTAAACATCCTTGTGGCGCCTACTCCATTGGTCCTTTAACATCAGGCGATATCAAAGTAAAAACTCAGTATAAAATGTTCGAAAATATGTGTACAACTGATAAACCGTTATATCTAAACTTTAAAGAAGCTCTTGATATATCAAGAAATATTTTAAGGCTCTAAAATAGAAGACAAAGAAGATAATCATCTAATAATTATTGCACATTCTTGTGAGGACTTAGCAAAAGCGTTAAAGTTGTGTGGATATGATATTTTTTCAATTAGTGTAAACAAATCTTTTCTATTAGAAAAAACATCTAATGAAACATACTATCTAAAGAAATTCTCTCAAGATTCTTTAAAAAAAACCTTATTAAAGTTAGACCCAAGGTGTAAAAAAAAAGTTTTACTAGGTTCAGGAATTATAGAAAAATTATCTGATTATAGTCTTATCTCTGGAAGGAGTAATTTTGGCAATGATGAAAAAACCCATAAACTTCTAGTTAATCCAAAAAAACTTTTCAAAACTCTTAATACTATAGATGTCTCTTATCCTAAATCAATTACAAGGATTACAAATAATAAGTACTCATGGCTTAAAAAAAATATTAGTTCCTATGGAGGAACTAAAGTTAGCTATGTAGAGGATATAGATACTAAAATAAGCGATCCAAAAGAATATTTTCAAAAGTTTATTAATGGCGAAGTTATTTCAGTACAGTTTCTTGTAAAACAAAAACGCATAATATTTCACTCAATTTGTTCACAATGGAATCATAAAATAAAAGATAAGCCTTTTATACTTGGAGGTCTGATTAATAGAAACACTTCCAAAGAGTTAGAAAAAAAGCTTTTCAAAATAGTAAAAAAGATTTGTTTATCATTTAAACTAAAAGGTTTGAATAGTATTGATTTTATTCTCCCAAAAAATAACTGTAATCCTCAATTTTTAGAGATCAATTCAAGGCCAGGTTTAACAATAAATTTATTATCAAAAATCTATAAAAATAATCTACTGAATATTGATCAAAAATATATTAGAACCAAGAATAAATATGCAACAGCAATTATATATTCAAAAAAAGATTTTTTACTAAAGAGTAAACAAAAGCTAAGATTATTAGAGCTGTCTAAAAGATATGATATCACAGAATTACCTTACAATAAAAAAAAGTTTTTGAAACATGAACCTTTTTGCTTGATACATTCTCAATCATCATCAGAGCACAAAACAAAACAAATAATTAAAGAATTATCAAATAAAGTTATAAAGTTAATGTAAAGTAAATTGGAGTGAAATAATGACAAATAAAAAAGATTTTTATAGTTTAAACGAAAACACTGATCATCTCATTAGTGAACTTATTGATAACAGACAAAAGTATGGTTTAAATGTATATAAGGGGCCTTTAGATAGCACTTTTATTGATTCTGGCATTATAGCAAGAGGAAGTATTGAAGCAGGAATTAAAATTTCTGAAATTTGTTTAGGTGGTTTAGGAAAAGTTGAAATAAATCCATATAATTTCTCATCAAGAATAAACTGGAATATAAATGTTAGGTCAGCGAATCCAGTTCTTGCATGTTTAGGTTGTCAATATGCTGGGTGGAGTCTAAGTCACGAAAGTTTTTTTTCTCTTGGTTCTGGTCCAGCAAGATCCCTAGCTAATAGAGAGGACATTTTTAAAGAAATAGATTATAAAGATGATTATAAAAAAACAGCTATTATTCTTGAAGTAGACAAAGAACCTCCGATTGAAGTAATAAATAAAATTAGTAAAGATTGTAATATTTCTCCTTCAAATCTTTTTTTCATATTGACTCCAACAACATCGATGGCAGGAAATATTCAGATAGTTGCAAGAGTCTTAGAAGTTGCTATTCATAAATGCCATGAATTAAAATTTCCATTACAAAGGATAATTGATGGAATGGGTACTTGCCCAATCCCTCCGATTGCTAAAGATATGATTACTGGTATGGGAAGAACTAATGACTCAATTATTTATGGTGGAACAGTTTACCTATCAGTTAATGGTCCGGTCAAAGAAATAATAAACTTATGTAAAAATCTGCCTAGTAATAACTCAAAAGATTATGGAAAACCATTCAAAGATATATTTAGTGAATATAAAGGAGACTTTTATAAAATTGATGGATCACTTTTTAGTCCAGCTAGAATAATAATAAAT
>NHJI01000054.1 GCA_002169685.1 Rickettsiales bacterium TMED211
AGAATGAAAAATAGAGATATTTTTTAAAATTGTAAGGTTTTGTTTAGAATCTTTTCCAAAACCTATTCCTGGATCAATTATGATATTTTTTCTTTTGACCCCATTATTTAAACAAAAGTTAATTCTTTCATCCAAAAAGTCATATAGATCTAGAAGAATATTGTTATATTTTTTTTCCATCATGTTTTTTGGGGTTCCTGGCATGTGCATTAAAATTATAGGAATATCATAATTCTTTATTACGTTTATACTTTCTTTATCATTGTTTAATGCGCTAACATCATTGATAATAGATACTCCAGAAAGGATGCCTAATTTCATAGTTGATGAATTTCTAGTATCTAAAGAAATATCGATTTTTTCGTTATTTAATTTTTGAATTATCGGAAGAACCCTTAATATCTCTTCACTGTCTTTTACTAAGCTAGATCCAGGTCTTGTTGATTCTCCTCCAATATCAATATAATCTGCACCATCGATAAACATAGCTTTTGCCTTCATAAAGGCATTATCTTCTGACACGAAATCCCCTCCATCTGAAAAACTATCTGGTGTAATATTAAGGATCCCAAAAATAACATAGTCTTTTTTATAAAAAAATTTTTTATTTGTAAAAAGACCTCTTTTTTCGGTTATTTTATTTAAAGCTTGTTTATAAGGTTTATTTATTTTTGCTAATTTTAGAAACTCTTTCACTGAAAAGAAGTCTGTAGAACTCCTACTTCGTCTTATAATCTCAATATTTTTAAAATATCTCAATCCACCAGCAAGGTTTAACGCTTCTTTTTTTAAGTAAAGCTTTCTACCTTCTCTTTTTCCTACAAATGAAAATGGTCTTAAATAAATTTTTGATGAGGACGACTTCAACGTTTACCAAACAGCTATGATCCAACAGCTGGTTCTGGGTTTATGCCAATATTTTTTGAACGTTTATTACTACTATTTGTTTTAGGCATCGATGTTTTTCTTGTGTCATCATTATTATCTTTCACTTTAATCTTTTTTCCTTTAATTAAATCTGAAACATCTTTACCACTTAGAGTTTCATATTCTAGAAGTGCGTTAGCAACTGAGTGTAAATGTTTCATATTTTTTTTCAGAATTTTTTTTGCATGACTTTCACCCGCTTCAACTAAAACCTTGATTTCTTCATCAATGATTTTTGCTGTTTCGTCAGACATAGTTTTTCTTTGAGACACTGATTTACCTAAAAAAACTTCTTCTTCGTTTTCAGTATACTTCAAAGGACCTAATTTATCACTCATTCCCCATTCAACAACCATAGNACGNGCTTTATTNGTTGCTTGAAGTATATCGTTTGATGCACCAGANGTAACATGATCTTTTCCGAAAATNATTTCTTCTGCTGCTCTCCCNCCGAACATCATNGCAATTTTNGCNTTCATTTCAGTTTTTGTNTCNGAATATCTGTCTCTTTCTGGAAGNTTCATTGTCACACCTANTGCTCTTCCTCTTGGTATAATGGTAACTTTATGTAAGGGATCNTTTCCTGGTGTAAAAACCCCTACAAGGGCATGCCCAGCTTCATGATATGCAGTTAATTCTTTTTCCTTCTGTGTCATAACCATNGACCTTCTNTCAGCACCCATNAGAACTTTNTCCTTNGCATTTTCAAACTCCAACATTGTAACAAGCCTCTTATTTTTTCTTGCTGCTAGAAGAGCAGATTCATTGACAAGATTTGCGAGGTCAGCTCCGGAAAATCCTGGTGTTCCTCTAGCTATAACTCTTACATCAACATCAGGGGCCAATGGTAATCTTTTAATGTGAACGTTTAAAATTTTTTCTCTACCTTGAATATCAGGGTTTGGAACAACTACTTGTCTGTCAAATCTTCCTGGTCTCAATAAGGCTGGATCCAAAACATCAGGTCTATTTGTGGCAGCAATTAAGATAACTCCTTCCGCAGCATCAAAACCATCCATTTCGACAAGTAATTGGTTCAGAGTTTGCTCTCTTTCATCGTTACCTCCACCTAATCCTGCTCCTCTGTGTCTTCCTACTGCATCGATCTCATCGATAAAAATTATACATGGCGCACTTTTTTTTCCTTGTTCAAACATGTC
The DNA here is from genome assembly GCA_002169685.1 of Rickettsiales bacterium TMED211. Next base: position 2,088 of record NHJI01000054.1, read on the forward strand.
TCTTACTCTGCTTGCACCAACACCTACAAACATTTCAACAAAGTCTGAACCTGAGATTGTAAAAAAAGGGACATTCGCCTCGCCTGCTATTGCCCTAGCTAAAAGAGTTTTACCAGTTCCNGGAGGGCCNATTAACAATGCACCTTTTGGTATTTTCCCACCAAGTCTTTGAAATTTTGTTGGATCTTTTAAAAACTCAACAATTTCTTCTAACTCTGCTTTTGCTTCATCAATACCAGCTACATCAGAAAAGGTAACTTTACCTTTTTTTTCGTTTAACAGTTTAGCTCGTGATTTACCAAAACCCATTGCNCCACCGCCTTTTCCAGATTGCATCTGTCTCATAAAAAAAATCCAAACACCAATCAAAAGTAACATTGGAAACCACGAAATTAAAACATCAAGTAAAGTTGGTGAATTATTATCGAGTGGAAAAGCTATAATTTCTATGTTACTTTTCTGAAGTTTATCAATGAGGTTCAAATCTCCAGGCGAGTAAGTTGCAAAACTTGACCCATTTGAATATTTTCCAATTATATTTTTTCCTCTAATCTCGACAGAAATTACAGAACCATTATTTACTTCTGACAAAAATTGTGAATAAGATATGTTATTTGAAGAACTTTTCTTATTTCCTGCTTGAAAAAAATCTAAAATTAAGAAGAGTAAGAAACCTATTAAGGCCCATATAGCAATATTTTTTAGCGTATTATTCAATGTTTAATCCTTTTATTAAGTATATAATATTATTTTATCTAAACTCAATTAATAATTAAAAATTTATTTGAAGTAATTTTTCGTTTAGTTGTGAAATTAAAGCTAATACCATTTTTTCTTAATTCAAGAGGAGAGGAAATAAATGGAATTAGGTATGTTTTTGAAAAGGCAATAAGTGGGAGTGTTTTAATGATTTCAAAACTAATCTTTCTTTTTTCAAACTTAAAAAAAATATTTTTTATAAAATCCCAGTTTTCTGAGGAAATTTTAGAACAAAAAATCTTATTTGTTATAGAAAAGACCTCAAAACGATCATCCCATAGTTTATTTTCTCCTGGACTTACATAAATTCCATCTTTCATTATTATTTGAGTTACAGAACTTTCTCTTGTAAAACTAATTTGATCTCGATTAGAGGTTATTATGTTTGAATGAAGTGTTAATTTAAATAAATCATTAGTCATTATTTTTTTTATTATTTCTTCTATTGGCTTTTTTCTTGGAGGATACTCACTTCCTGAGTTTGTAGTCAAAATCCTTTTTATAGTCTCTACTTTTAATTCATCGTTGAGTCTCACAAATTCTTTTTGTTTAATATAAAATCTTCCGAATAAATCAAATTTAAGATTGCTTACAAAAAATTTTGATATTTTCTCTTCATAAATTACTCTTCTTTTAATAAAAAATTTATTTTTTTTTATTAACTCTTCGATTTTATTTTCACCAAGCTTTTTTATTTTATTTCTTACCTTTACCCTTTCATATTTCTCATTTTTATTAGATGGATCATTTAGCCATTGATATTTAAAATATTTGCATGTTTGAATTAACCTTGTCTTTGGAAAGTTTAAAAAAGGTCTGATAATTCTCAAATGACTATATTCTCTGATCCATGGAATAGACGACAAACCCACTATATTTCCATTTCTTGATGATCTCATAAAGAATGTCTCCAATTTATCATCGAAATGATGACCGATCATTAAGTGAAGAATCTTATTTTTCTTACAATAGTTAACAATTAATTCATATCTCTTTTTTCTTGCTAATTCCATTAACCTTGATTTAGGTTTAGTTCCACTCCATGTCAGAATCTTACAATCAATTTTTTTGCTATCTGCAATTTTTTTTACATATTTACATTCATTACCAGACTCTTTTCTGAGTTTGTGATCAACAATTAATGCAGTTAATTTACCAGACTTAATACTGACCCATTGATTTAACAAACACATTAAAGCTAGGCTATCTGGTCCTCCAGANACAGAAACAGCNACATGAGGATTNTTTTCAAAGTATGCNANCTTTTCTAATNCACGATTAAATTCTNCCAAAAAAATAGGTTNATNNGTCATTTTAACTATTCTTTAGGACACTCCATTTTTTTTCTTTCTTTNATTGATCTTTGAAGAACATCTTTTGANGCATCAGGATACTTTAGTTCTAATTCAATTANAACATTACAAGCNTCATTTNTTTTTGATAAATTTGAAAATGAGAGACCAAGTTTTAGCATATTATCAGGTCCTTTTATGGAATCTGGATAATTTTTCAATCCTTCACCAAACTCTATAGCCGCCTGATTAAAATCTTTCTTTGCATAAAATACCTCGCCTAACCAGTATTGGATATTTGGCATGAGATCTACTGGTTTAATTTCTTTTAAGATAATAAGTTCTTTTAACGCTTCATCAAGTTTATTAGACCANAATAGTTTGATTGCATTTTCATATTTTATTTTTGGATTAATGCCTTCTAAAGACTTTTGTATTTCTTTAGAATCAATTGTATTTTTCNNATTATCCGTAACTTTGNTATTAAGCTCATCAACCGTTTGATTAATTGAGTTTAATTCATTANCCTCTTTAACATTGATNAGATTTATTTTTTCAATACTTTTTTCAATATCTCCGAGTCTTATTGACATGTCCGTATTGATTAGATCAATTTTTTTTTGTATTTCTATCAATTTATTGTCAAGTTCTTCAAGAGTACCAAAATTTTTTTGATTTTCTGTTTCAAGTTTATCTAATCTTGATTCATTTCTTGAAATATAACCTGAAGTCAATTTTTTATCTATACCATCTNTAATTCCTTTTTGAAGGTCAGATATATTTCTTTCAACTCTATCAAGNCTATCTAGGAACTCTTCAGTATCTAAGTCTTGCGAGAATAGAAAATTATTCTTAAGTACTAAAATTGCAACAAATANGCATATTACTNGGAGTTTCATGAATTACATTACACTTAAATAAAAAAGGACTATTACATAAAATTTGCAATAGCCCTTACTCTAATATAAAAAAGCTTTGAAAATAAAGTTAAAAAATTATTCTCCAATTATCGTAACAACTCTTCTATTCTCAGCCCAAGCTTCTGATGTATTGCCTTCAGCGGCAGGTCTTTCTTTTCCATAACTAATTGTTTGGATTCTTGAACCATCAACTCCCAAAGAAATCAAAAAATCTTTGATTGCATTAGCTCTTCTATCCCCCAAAGCTAAGTTATAGTCTCTTGTTCCTCTATCGTCACAATGACCTTCTAGAATAACTGTAAAACCTGGTGTAGCTTTTAGCCAATTTGCTTGAGACTCTAATATGAATGCAGACGAAGCATTTACATTATATTTGTTAGTATCAAAATAAACTCTATCACCTATTTCATTTTGCAAATAAGCCTGAAGGTCAGCCGTAGTAGATTCTCCCATTGCATAATTGTTTGTAGGGACAGCATCACCAGAACTTCCACCTGTTGTCTCACAACTTGCAACTAAGAAAACAGCAAGTATCAAAACCATATAATTTTTTATCATAAATAATTCCTTCAGTTTGTTTAAATACTCTATTTTTGTATACCTTGAGCAACAGGAAGTCAAACATTTAGCTATTTTTCTTAATTATTTTTTATGGTAAAAGACTGGACCACGCTGGGTCAGATGCATCGGATGGTGTGATTATTTCTCTAANATTGTTTCCTGTTAAATCGATAACNTTTATTTTTGGNCTGGAAATAGTNTTTTTATTTTTTTTAAATTGACTATAAAAAGCTAANACTCTCCCATTGGGAGCCCAAGTTGGTCCTTCTACTAAATAAGATTTGTAAATAACTCTTTCCCCTTCTCCATCAATTAACATTACTCCTATATAAAATTCTCCACNAGATAATTTAGTGAACGCTATTGTATCCCCTCTCGGTGACCAAACTGGCGTAGCATAACTACCTTTTCCGAAACTTATTCTTTTTGATTTTTTAGTACTTAATTTCATTGTATATAACTGTTGTGAACCGCTTCTATCGGATTCAAAGACAATATATTTACCATCAGGAGAATAAGATGGCGCCGTATCTATTCCTTTNTACTTTGTTAATTTAATTAATTTTCCTGATTTAAGGTTCATCTCAAATATATCTGTATTTCCATTCTTGGCCATACTCAAAATTATTTTTTTACCATCAGGAGAAAACCTTGGAGCAAAGGTCATTCCAGGAAAGTCTCCNAGAACTTTTTGGAAACCAGTATTAAGATCAAGCAAAAAAACTCTAGGAGCTCCATTATGATATGAAAAGTATGCTATTTCTTGTGATGCAGGAGAAAATCTTGGGGTTAAAGCTAAGTAAGAACCATCAGTAAGNAATTTATGATTAGCACCATCTTGATCCATAATCGCTAACCTTTTTTTTCTATTTGTTTTTTTTCCTGATTCTGAAATATAAACAATTCTACTATCAAAATATCCATTTTCCCCTGTTATTCTTTTATAGATAATATCTGATATTACATGTGATATTCTTCTCCAATTAGATATTGTTGTAGTTAATTGTTGAGCCTCCATTTGCTTCTCAGAGAGGATATCCCAAAGCCGAAATTCTAATTTAACTTTATCTCCAGAAATATTTAGAATCCTTCCATGAACTAGTCCTTGAGCTTTTGTAACACGCCAATTAGAAAACTCTGGAATTTTGTTAAATGATAATCTAGTCTCTAACANCGATTTTTTGGAGACAACTTCGAAAAGACCAGAACGTTCTAAATTACTAGAAATAACTTTGAAAATTTTTTTTGATAAAACCTTTGTTTCTTTTGTTTCAGAGTTAAACTCCAAGATTGCAAGAGGAATCGGTTCAGTATTTCCTTGAGTTATGTCAATTTTTAAATTAGCCAAAACTCCTTGAGAATAAAAAGATATAATTAACAATATGTATAAATAATTAATTTTTTTCATTTAGCCAACATACTAGGATCAAAATTTAATGTTATATTTTTCCACGTTTTATACTTTTTTACAGGAACTTTAAGTTTTTTACAAGACGGATGTCTGACTGCTCGCATTGCACTTTCAGCAGCAGCTCTATAAAAAGAATCATTAAGACTACTGGTCTTGATTAATTCTGAGTCAATTACGTTTCCATCCTCATCAAGCTTAATTTTTACTAATACTTGTAAATTCTGAATATTTTTTGCACCTGCAGGCACATTCCAGCAGTTTAGAAACTGTCTTCTTATCATATCAAGCTCACTGATTGTTAATTTCTCACTTGGATCCAAAGTATCATTTTCTATAGGTTCTATTGGAGGTTTTTTTTCTTCAACCTTTTTTCTTTCTGATTTTAATTTATCAATTGATTTAAGAATAGAAGAAAGTCTTTTATCTTCTATCTTTTCTTTTATTTCTTTTTTTTGCTTTTCCACTTTTTTCTTTTTTCTTTTCTTTTCTTTTACTTTCTCTACAAATTCAGGCACTTCTGGTTTAGAGATAGGTTTAGGAGCACTAAAAAATTTTTCGTTTTCTTCATTATTAGTTTTTTTTTTTGAGCTTTTTTTTATTTTTGTTTTTTCAGAGATATCTACTACTTCAATCGGTATTTCTGAAATAACAGTTTTTTTTGAAAGATTTATATAATTAGGNAGTATCACTAATATTGAAACNACAACTAAATGAAATACTANTGACCTTATAAAACTATTAAACATTNTTTAGACCAAAGCTTAATTATTTAAGTTTTGTAACTAACGCAACTTTTTTAAAACCAGCTTTATTTATATTACCCATTACTTTCATAATCTCTCCGTAATTTAAATCCTTATCTCCCTTTATATAAATTTTTAATTCTTTCTTTTGTTTTTTTAGTTCAAAAAGTTTTTTTATCATCTCAGTTTGAGTTAATTTTTTTTTCTGTATAAAAATCTCTTTCTTTTTATTTATAGTCACGGTTACGGTTTTATCTTTTTCGGAAAGAACTTTTGAAGAAGACTCTGGAAGATTGACTTTAACTCCTGTTGTTAATAGTGGGGCCGTAACCATAAAAATAATTAAAAGAACTAACATTACATCAACAAAAGGAGTTACATTTATTTCAGAAATAGGTTCTTTGAATTTACGATTTTTTCGTTTTAAATTTATTGCCATCAATTATTCTATGATTATTCTTTATAGATTTCTTTTGAAATTATGATCATCATCTCTGTAGTAAATATTTCAACTTTATTACTAAAATTATATATCTTATCATTTAACTTATTATAGGCTAAAACAGCGGGTATTGCAGCAATCAAACCTAATGCAGTGGCAAATAAAGCTTCTGCAATTCCGGGCGCAACAACTGCTAGACTTGTATTTTGAGAAAGGCCTATGGCTGTAAAGCTATTCATAATTCCCCAAACAGTCCCAAATAGGCCTACAAATGGTGCTGTAGAACCAACAGATGCTAAGAAGTTCATATTTCTATTTAGAATGGTAAGTTCTCGTTCACCAACAATAACCATTTCTTTTTCAATTCTCTCACATAAATTTTTTTTAAACTCATAATTCTTATTAGATGTAGTCAGCTTTATTTTATCTATATAAGACATGGCAGAAAAAAATATTGACTCTAATGGATGGGTTGGATGACTTCCTAGTTTTTTTGATAACTTTTGTAAAGTATCACTGGAATAAAAGTTTTCTTCAAAATCATTTGAATCTTTAAATAAACTATTTAAACTTGAAAATTTTGAAAAAATAATGGTCCATGACCATACGGAGGCGAAGATTAGCATTAATATTACGATTTTAACAATTACATCTGCATCAAAAAATAATGAAAAAATTGAAAAGTTATTTGTAACTTCTTCCAATACTACTTTTTCAACTGAGTTATCCATAAATTTTTATACTATTTAAAGTTTATTAAATCTAGAAATTAAATCTAAAGGTATTTTTGAAGGTTTACCTGAAACACTATTTATCCATACTAATTTGACTTTAATTTTATTACAGATACTTGAATTATTATATATTTCTTGAGATAAAGATAAGGAACATTTGGTAATTTCTACTATTTTTGTTTTTATTAGTAACTCATCTAATAATTTACATGGTTTGATGTAACTAATACTCAAATCCTTTACCACAAATAAAAAAATTCCTTCAACAAAGCTTTTTATCATCATTGGAGAAATTTTTTTTATCATTTCTGATCTAGCTCTTTCAGCAAATTTTAAGTATGAAGCATGATATACAAATCCAGATGAATCAGTATCCTCATAATATATATTCGTTGTATATTCAAATATTGATATTTTTTTATTTTTTTTTAAAATCATTTAATTAGAAATTATTCCTAAATGTTTAAACCCTTTTTCAGATAAAATTCTTCCTCTTGATGTTCTCTGAATGAGTCCTTGCTGTATTAAAAAAGGTTCCACAACATCTTCTATTATATCTTTTTCCTCTAAAAGNGCAGCACTAATATTCTCAACTCCTACTGGNCCACCTCTAAAATTATTNGCTATACAAGTTAANTACTTAATATCCATTTCATCTAAACCTAGATTATCAATTTTAAGTTTTTGCAAAGACTGTTTAACAATTTTAAGATTAATAAAGTCTAGATTTTCTACTATAGAAAAATCAATTGCTCTTTTTAAGAGCCTAATAGAAATTCTTGGTGTTCCTCTTGACCTTATTGCAATTTCCATTGATGCGCTATCTTCNATTTTTATTTCTAAATTCTTGGCAACTTGGTTAATAATAATTTTTAAATCTATAGGTTTATAAAAATCAAGTTGCATCGGTATNCCAAACCTATCTCTTAAAGGTCTTGAAATTAAACCAAGTCTTGTAGTAGCTCCTATCAAAGTAAATTGCTCTATAGATATTTGCATAGTTCTNGCTGATGGTCCCGCACCNATNATATAATCACATTTNAAATCTTCCATAGCAGGATACAATGTTTCTTCTATTATNGGTGAGAGTCTATGAATTTCATCAATAAATAATATATCACCATTAGATAAATTACTCAGCATTGTTACCAAATCACCTTTTTTTGTAAAAGCTGGTCCTGAAGTTATATGAATATTAACATTTTTTTCATAAGAGACTATATTTGCTAAAGTTGTTTTACCAAGACCAGGAGGACCATAGAATATTATATGATCTAATACTTTTTTTCTTTTCAAGGATGATTCAATAAATGTTTTTAGATTTGATTTTAAAGAATCCTGACCTATAAATTGTGAAAGTTTCTTTGGTCTAATGCTTAAATTGTTTTTATCTTCTTCTATTATTTTTGAATTAGTTAATTCGTTTTTCTTATCTGTCATATCTAATTAAACTTTAGTTTGATATGTTTTAATAATTTTCAAAGCAATAGGTATCGACTCTTCAAGTCTAATATCTTTATTCTGATTTAAGACTCTTCTTGAGACCTCTTCACAAATTTTTAACTGATAACCAAGATTAACCAAACAGGACGAAAGATCATTATAAATGCTACTTTCTGATTTGGAACCTAAATTATCTTCTTGTATATTATACAAACCTTTATCAATTTTATCTTTTAATTCATTGATTAGTCTTTGAGAAACCTTGTTACCAATACCAGATATTTTGGTAAAATTTATTGTATTATTTTCTCTCACTGTTCTTACGATTTCATCAACATCTAAAGAACCAATAATATTTAGCGCCATTTTACCGCCAACGCCTTGGACTTTAATTAAATCTTCAAAAATAAGTTTTTCATCTAAACTCAGGAAACCAAATAAATATCTAGCATCTTCACGAAGAATTTCATGTATGTTAATTTCTATAGCCTCCCCAACTTTAGAGAGGTTCTTAAAGTCTTTTGTTGAAATAAAGACTCTATAAACAACTCCATTAACTTCAATATGAATAGAATCATCATTTATAAAATCTAATGATCCATTTAGTTTTACAATCATTAATAAAGATCCTTTTCATCTAGAAACTTAACATTCATCAAATGGCAAATTGCAATTGCCAATGCATCACCAGAATCATCATTNAANATTTTTACTTCCGGAAAAATATGNCTCAACATTTTAAGAATTTGATCTTTAGATGCATGACCATANCCTGANAGACTNTTTTTTATTTGGTTAGGTGANTATTCACCNATNGGCACTTTACNTCTTGCAAGACCTAAAAGAATAACACCTCTNACTTGACCAAGTTTTAAAGATGACTGAGCATTAATATTNACNAAAACTTTNTCTACTGCACCATACATAGGTTTAAATTCTTCTATAATCTTTTCAAGNTTATAAAAAATATTTTCTAATTTCTTTTCAACTTTCCATTTCTTATTAGAAATAATACAGCCGTTTGCAATGTGCTTAAAATTCATATTTTTGCCTTCAACTACTCCCCATCCTGTATTATTCATTCCAGGATCAACTCCTAGTACAATTACATTTTCATTTTTCAAACTATTTTTTCCATAACTTCATCTGAAATATTTATATTAGATGATAATTTTTGAACATCATCGATATCTTCTAATTTCTCAATAAGCACAAGCAGTTTTTTAGCGTCATCTAAACCTAACTCAACCAGTTCTTTTGCTTTCCAGTCCAACCCTGACTCTTTTGGTATTCCATATTTTTTTTCAAACTTTTCAAGAGTTGCATGAAAAGCTTCAACAGAGGTATATATTTCATAAAATTCATCTGACTCTTCAATATCATTGATTTCAAGTTCAGCAGAATAATCAAATAGGTCCTCAAAAGAAGAAATATCTTTTGAAAATTTTATTAGTCCAATTTTTTCAAATAAATGCCTGACACTTCCAGATGAACCTAAATTACCATTATGTTTATTGAATGCTGTTCTTATTTCTGATGCTGTTCTATTTTTATTATCCGTAAAAGATTCTATAATTATAGCAATACCACTTGGACCAAAACCTTCGTATACTATTTCTTCAATTTGATCATTATTTGAGTTATCTGAATGCTTTTTTATTGCCTTCTCAATGCTATCTTTATTCATATTTGCAGCAAGTGCTGTATTTATAGCGCTTCTCAATCTTGGGTTTGATTCAGGACTAGGCATACCTAATTTTGCGGCAACTGAAATTTCTCTTATCAATCGAGAAAATAATTTTGCCCTTTTTTTATCCTGAGCACCTTTACGATGCATTATATTTTTAAATTTCGAGTGTCCTGCCATATTAATTTTTACCTATTTGGCCGCCTATCTTAATCTGTTTAAAGCTTTTTGGGAACAAACTTTTTTTGTCTATTTCAATTATGGACCCACACATAGTTCCTTCTCCATTTGCTGTTTCCAGTTTAGTTTTAATATGTTTATACTTAAACCTTAATAAAGATAACTCTTTTTTCATACCAACAACAGAATTATAATCTCCACACATGCCTAAATCAGTTTGATAGAAAGTTCCTTTTTCTAAGATTTGAAGATCTGCGGTTGGAATATGGGTATGGGTTCCAAAAACAATTGCTACCTTTCCATCGAGAAAATGGCCAATTGCCATCTTTTCTGAAGTAGCTTCTCCATGAACATCAACAATTATTAAAATTTTTTCATATTTACTTTTAATTTGGTTTAAAACTTGATTCAAAGATTCGAATGGATCATCAACGAAGTCCATAAACAGTCTACACATTATGTTAACTACGGCCACATAAACTCCATTAAAAGTTGAATAAATCCCGTACGAACTCCCCGGAGAAGATTTAGGATAATTTGATGGCCTAAGTAATCTCTTATCACTGTTTATATAATCTACGATTTCTTTTTGGTCCCAAACATGATTTCCTGTCGTTATTACATCCACTCCAAAAGAGTAAAAATTTTCACAAATTTTCTTTGTAATTCCGAAACCATTAGCTGCATTCTCTCCGTTAACCACAACAAAATCAATAGATTCACTCTTTCTAATTATAGGAATATTCTTTTCTATAACTTCTCTTCCAGACCTTCCAACAACATCTCCACAAATTAAAATTTTCATTTAAGCTATTATTCTTGATGGTGTTATAATCATGTTTAAGTTCTGATCATATTTATCAGTTGGAATACTTTCAGTCTCTTGTTCATCAAAGGCAATTCCGACTGTTAAAATAGCTTTATTTTTTTTAAATTTTTCAATAGTTCTGTCATAATAGCCTCCCCCATAACCTAATCTTTTTTTTGATTTATCAAATGCAACCATTGGCACAATTATCAAATCTGGGTTTGATTCTTTTTTTGACTGCGGAACATAAATATTAAAGTTTTCTTTTAAAAGCTTAGTATTTTTTTTCCATACTTTAAACACTAGGCTATCATTTTTTTTAATTATCTGAGGCAAAGAAATTTCAAAATTATCATTTATTAAAAACTTCAAAGAATCTGTGATATTCATTTCACTCTTAATAGCATAATAACCAGCAATTGAGAGATTTTCTTTTTCTTTTAAAAAACCTAATAGTTTTTCATTTAATAGAATTTTTTTTTGCAGGGTATTTTTTATTTTATTCCTTTTTTCAATCAAAAGTATCCTCATTTTAGATTTTTCACTAATTATACTTTTAATTTGCATTTACCATCTTTTCTAATTTCTCTAACAAATTTTGAATTTTTAAAATTTTATGTTTTTGTTCAACGTATTCTTCAATTTTTTCATTGGATTCACTTGCAAGTAATAAAGCTACCATTACGAGTTTCGTTGTTTTTTTTATATGCATTTCGTCTTTAAAAATAACCATTTTTTCATTTACAACTTCTACTGCTTTTTTTAATTCATTTTCTTCCCCAGGTTCACATTGAAGAGTATATTCTTCAGCATCAATATTGATTTTTATTTCAGGCATAAAAAATTAATCTTTTCTTTTTTCAATTTCTAGCACTTGAATAGCCTCATCTATAACATTATGAGCCTTTTTCAAAAGAGTTGTAGGGTTATTATTAACGTGAACAACACCAGAGATAGCTGATGAAGGGTTTTTTTTTTCCTCAAAAGTTGCGATTACTTTTTCTAACCTTAAAATAATATTATCTAGTGACATTTTAATACAAAAAGTTTAATTATAATTATCTAATTAAATTATTTTACACAATGTATGTGAATTAATCTAATTAGAATTTATTCAATACAACTATATAATAGAACAGTTAGATAATTATGAAAATAAAAATTGCAATTAATGGTTTTGGAAGAATTGGAAGGCTAACTCTGAGAGCTATCTTAGAAAGTAAGAATAGCGATCTCGAAATTGTAGCTATTAACGATATTGGCGATTTAAAATCAAACATCCATTTACTCAAATACGACTCCGTGCATGGAATTCTTAGAAGTGATATAAAAAGCGAGTCTAATGCTTTTTTGATAAATGAAAAAAAAATAAAATTTTTTTCTGAGAAAGATCCAAGTAATTTGCCATGGGGAAAGTTAGGTATAGATTTAGTTATTGAGTCAACAGGAATATTTACAGAGAGGCAATTAGCAACAAAACATCTTGAAGCCGGATGTAAAAAAGTTTTAATATCTGCACCTTCAAAAGATCCGGACCTAACTGTGGTTTATGGTGTAAATCACAAAATGATAAAAAATGATCATTTAATAATTTCAAATGGTTCTTGTACAACGAATTGCTTAGCTCCTATTGCTTTTTTAATAGAAAAAAGTATGGGTATTAAATCAGGATATATGACAACAATACATTCTGTGACTGGAGACCAAAATACTATCGATACATTTCATAAAGATTTGAGAAGAGCAAGAAATTCGTCATTATCTATGATTCCGACGTCTACTGGTGCAGCAAAAGCAGTCGGAGAGGTTTTGCCAAATCTTAAAGGGAAGCTCGATGGAAGTGCTGTCAGAGTTCCAACAGCAAATGTTTCTTTGATCGATTTTTGTTTTCAATCTGAAAAAGAAACTTCAGCTGAAGAAATTAATAAGGTTTTAACCAAAGCCTCAGAAAATGATTTCAAAAATATTTTAGAAGTGACAACTGAAGACTTGGTCTCTTGTGACTTTAATCATAACCCACATAGCTCAATTCTTGATAGTAAAGGAACAAAAGTTATAAATTCAAATTTTTGTCGTATTCTATCATGGTATGATAATGAATGGGGTTTTTCAAATAGACTTTTAGATGTGTCAAAAAAAATGTTCACATAAAATGATATATGAAATTCCTGCTTTTAATTTTTCTAATTTAGAACAAGGGAAATATATTTCTAAAGTTATTAAAAAGTCGGAAATTAAACTAAATCTAATATATTCATATAATCAATTAAAGTGGCAAGGCCCTTTGTATGTCAGAGATCTCTTTAAAAAAATACAAAACAAAAATATTTTTTTTCATGTTGATTGTAAAAATAATTATGGAAGCGTTTTACAGGTAATGAGAACGGAAATAAGTAATATTATTTTTTCCAGTAATGATCAAATAATAGATAGTAAAATAATGAGTTTATCAGAACAATATAGCTCAAAAATATTTTCTTTGAAAAAATTTAAAAAATTTTATTTAATTAATGAAACTAATGACATGAAGTTTTTTATGAAAGAATTTAATTCATATTTCGAAAAAATAAAATTCTTTAAATGAACTTCTACCTAATTTCTCCTCCAAAAGAACACAAAAACTTTAATTTAGTTAATTTAATTGAATTATCAAAAATTATAAAAATAGATTTTCTTCAATTAAGACCTAAGTATATCACTTTTAAAAAAAACAACGAATTTATAAAAAAATATCACTTTTTATTCCACAAAATATGCACAGAAAATAAAATTAAACTGATAATAAATGATAATTTAAGACTTGCCAAGAAATTAAGATTCGATGGTATACATTTGGGACAAGAAGATATAAGTTGTAAAGAAGCAAGAGATTATTTAGGGGAAAATTCAATCATTGGTATTAGTTGCAATAACTCAGTTCAACTATCCATAAAGGCAAAGAAAGATGGTGCTGATTATGTTGCTTTTGGACCAATGTTTACATCTAAAACAAAAGAAAATAAAAAAAATTTAATTGACTTGAAAAAATTTAAAGAAAGAGAAGATAAGATCCCCCTACCCTATACTCTTATAGGCGGAATTGATCATAAAAATGTCTATAAAATCAAAAAAATTAAAGCTAAAAACATAGCAATTATAAATAGTTTATGGGACTTTAAAGATGGACCGATAGAATCTGCAAAAATTTTTAAAAAAATAATTAATTTATAAAGGGAAAAGAATGAAAGTTAATGCTAATTTACTTAATAACGGGAATGTAATTAGACACTCCAATAAGATGTACCAGGTAATAAACACCAATATAATAAAACCGGGAAAAGGCGGAGCATATATTCAAGTAGAAATGAGGGACTTAATATCTGGTTTAAAAACTAATGAGAGGTGGAGAACATCAGAAAAAATAGAGAAGTTAACAACAGAGGAAGTCAAAAGCACTTTTCTTTTTAAAGATAATGAATCTATTACTTTAATGAACAATGAAAATTACGAACAATTTCAATTAGATATTTCTATATTAAAGGAAAGAGAAAACCTATTAGAGGATGGAATGCAACTTACTTGTGTATTAGTAGATGGAAAAATTATTAATATTAAATTTCCAAAATCAATAGAAGTAAAATTGGTATATGCTGATGCAGTTGTAAAAGGTCAAACAGCATCAACTTCTTTTAAAAACGCTACAACTCAAAATGGAATAAAAGTTTTAGTACCTCCTCATATTAAAGAAGGAGACAAAATACTTATCAATACAGAAAACCTTGAATATTTAGAAAAGTCAAAGAGTTAATATATGGTATACTTAGACCCTACTCTAAATGTTATAACCAGAACATTAAGGTCAGTTGGAAAAAAGCTTGTTAGAGACTTTAATGAAATAGAAAAACTTCAATCATCAATAAAAGGAACATCTAAGTTCTCTAATGAAACATATATAAAACTTAAAAAAAATCTCGTATACTCACTTGAAGAAATCAAACCAGATTATAAATTTATTTTTAATAACTCAAAAAACGAAGAGCAAGATTCTTCAAACTTTTGGTTTATAGACCCTCTCAACGGTTTAACTAACTTCTCTCACGGTGTCCCACATTTTTGTATTTCTCTGGCAATCATAGAAAACTCATCAATTAACGGCGCCGCAGTTTATGACCCCATAAAGGATGAGATGTTTTACGCATATAAAGGAAAAGGATCATACTTAAATGATTCAAGAATTAGAGTATCATCCAGGAAAAAACTGGAAGATAGCATATTATGTTATAATTTTGAGCATTCAAATAGCGAAAGTGTAGATAAAGTATATAAGAGCATTAAAAAAAATTTTCCACTAACCAGAGTTACCGGTTGCTCTAGTCTTGATATGTGTTACTTAGCTTGTGGAAGATATGAAGCTT
>NHJI01000055.1 GCA_002169685.1 Rickettsiales bacterium TMED211
TTAGAACAAGTAGCTCAAGAGTTTGAATCAATTTTTGTAAATCAAATGTTAAAAAGTGCCAGATCCGCAAAGCTTGCAGAAGGTATTTTAGATAATGAAGCATATGGAACATATCAGTCATTACTTGACCAAGAGTATTCTAAGACATTAGCGAAAAATCATAACTTTGGAATTGCTGAAGGTTTAGTAAGACAGTTCGGTAAAAGAGTAAATGGGAATTAAAATATGCCAAGTTTATTTGATATAGGAAAAAGTGGATTACAAGCTTATAGACAGTCTTTAGCTGTAACAGGTCAAAATATTGCCAATGTAAATACGGAAGGCTATAAAAAGAGAGATACAGCTCTTGCAGAAGTTTCTGGTGCAGGAGGAGGAGTCACCGAAAAATCTGATCAAACAGGTCTTGGTGTAAGAGTTGATGAAATAAGAAGGTCTTTCGATGAATTTTTAATCGATAAAGCCAGACAAACTAGTTCTATATATGAGAAGGCAAATGTCTATTCTAATCAAGCTTCAGATCTTGAAAATATATTATTACCGGGAGATTCAAACCTGAGTTCATCTATTGGCAACTTTTTTAATTCTTTACAAGAAATTGCTGTTGCTCCGGATGATCAAGCACCAAGAATTGTTGCAATTGAAAGGGGTAAAGACCTTGCCTCACAATTTAATAGTTATTCGACTAGATTAGATAACTACAAATCAAGGTTACATGAACAGGCAAAAAATGGTGTTACTTCCGTTAATATACTTACAAAACAATTAACTCAAATTAATGAAGATTTACTTAATTCTGGTTTAACCTCTCAAGCATCAAATGCTAAACTTGATCAAAGAGACAATATACTTGATCAAATATCACAAATATCACAAATAAGCGTTAATTATGGAAGTCGAGGAGAAGCTNTAGTAAGACTGGGGAACTCCGGTTCAGGACCAGTGATTCTTGATAAAAATAATAATACTACAATCGGTGTAACGCTAAAAGACGGAAGAATCCAACCAGTTATTGGATTACAGAATACTCCAACAAATCAAATTCAAGGGGGACTATTAAGTGGTTATACAGATGCATATGCTTTAGCAGATAATACTCATAAAGAAATTGATAATTTAGCAATTATAGTTTCAAGAGAATTTAATAAAGTAAATACAGCAGGTCTCAATTTAGACGGAAAAACAGGAGATGATATGTTTTCTGTTACTAGCTTGGTATCAACCCCAAATCCAACAAATAGAACTACAGTTGGTATTGAAATTCTAGTTGATGATCCAAATAAAATTATCAAAGAAAATTATTCTTTAGNGTATAGCGGGCCNGAAAATCTNTGGAAAATAACCTCTCCAAGTCTCAATGAATCGTTAAGNGGAATTTCGAAAGTAGAAGCTCCAGGTTTTTCAGTTTCAATTTTTGGTCAACCTCTTGATGGAGATGAATTTACATTAAGNCCTTCAAATGAATCTTCTGGTATGAAGTTTTTACTCTCTCGACCACAAGATATCGCGGCAGCTTCACCTACTCTTATTAGTTCAACATCAACAAACACAGGTACTGCTAGTCTTGAAGAAATCTCTCTCATAGCGTCAATAGATAAAACAGAAATATCGACTGTAGATAAAGTTTTCTCAAAAAGTTTAACACCAGTAACNTCAACGGTATTTTCAACAGATGGTGGNGCAGCAATTATTCAAACTGGAACTACTTCAATTGATTTAAGTTCTTATATTGATCAACCAAAAGCNCAATTTGGTTTGTCTTCAACTGATGTAACTTCTTTGACTGGAATAACATTAACATTAGCTAATGGTAGTTCAGTAACTGTTGATTTAACTGGACTAGAAACAATTCAAGATGTAGAAGATATTTTAAACAGTGGAAGAGACGTTAATGGAACAGCTCATACATTTAGATCTCTTGGATTATATGCATCTGGNGGTTCCTNTACTCTTACAATTGCAAGTAATGACCAAAACTTTTCTACTGCAACNGTATCCACTGGATCTACAATTAATGGAGTAATAACAAATCCNGCAGTTTCGACTGCAAGTAATCTTCAAATTTTCACAAGAGAAGGTAGACATATATCTGGAACAGTNCTTTCATCATCTGAAGTTGCTACTTATATGACTCAAGAAAATGGCTTTAATTCGTCTGCTGAATATAGNGCTGATTACTTAAATGGAAATGGNACAAATAGTTATCGTGGAATAGATATTGATAGGTCTACTGTTTCGGGAAATCATATAATAAGTTATGGAGCTAATGGTACTGCAGTTAGCGCACAAAGAGCTGCATCAATAGTTCCTTCAAGCCATGTANCTGCTGCATATACACTTACAGTTGATTCTAGNAATACGGACTCAGTNAATATAACAGTTCCAATAGAATCATCCGCAGGATATGTTTCTGGGTTAATTAACACAAATGCAAATAATTTAGGAATAGAAGCATCAGCAATCACAAGAATNAAACTCCCTGCTCCAACTTCAGATGGAACTATTTCTTTTTCACTTAAAAGTAAAGCTGGNACAAATGGAACCGTATCTATNAGTGAATCGGTTGTAACAACTGACCTTACGAATCTTGCAACTGCGATAAATAATTATACTGGAAGAACAGGAGTAAGCGCATATTTAGCAACTGATAAAAAAAGTGTGATACTTGAAAATACTGATGGTGATGACATTCAAATNTCAGGTTTCTCCCAACCAGGCTCNAAAACAATTGATACGAGTTCCTTTTCTTCAGGGACTACTTTAACGTCTTCTTCACATGGTTTTAGTACAGGAGATAAAATTATTTATACCGCAGGTGGAACAGCAATGACAGGCCTCACAAGTGGGACTACTTATTATGCTATTTATGTATCTGCTAATACTTTTCGACTGGCAAGTTCATCAAGTAATGCTAGCGCTGGAACTGCTCTTACTATTGGTGGGGCTAATGGTAGTGCAACAGATGTTTTTTCTAACCCTTTATCACTTGAAATTCTTAAAAATGACTTTTCTTCTGCCAATGCATCAGTTGATATAGACGGTTCTTCTTATGCTGCTGCGAGATTTAGTGGAGAGTTGCAATTAGAATCATCAATAAGTATTTCCACATCTAACGATGGAGGATCAACAACAGTAAGTAGCTCTCAAAATGCTCTCAAAGATGGTTACTTTGAAATTACATCATCGGTAACAGGAGAAACAAAAACTGTAAAACCTAAAGTTTTTGAAGGAGATAAATCAGCTTCTCACCCTGATGGAACGAGTTCCTCAAGCTCTGTCTTAAAATATGGTCTAACACTTCCTACAACTGGTTCTGGTTCTTCGTTTACAACAACACTAGATGCATCCCAATTAACAAATATTACGCCTTTAAGTATATCTCAAAAAATAGCTGAAGGTCTAAGAGCTAACAGTCCATCAATCGAAATTTCTGGAACATCTATTGCGTCCTTACCATCTGATGGCAGTAGTTTTAAAATTCAACATGATGGTTTAACTTATACACTTACAATGGAAGATGGCGAGGTTATTGTATCTGGTGGTGAAAAAGATTTAATTACTGCTTATTTTGAAGATAAAGATGCTGTGACTATAGATACAACTAGCTTCAGTAACACCGCAACAATAACCTCCACAGAACATGGTCTAAAAACTGGAGATGCAGTTGTTTATAATGCTGCAGAAAAAGTAATTATTGATACAACTAATTTTAGTTCAACTTCAAGTATAACCTCTACTGCTCACGGTTTTTCTACTGGAGATCCAGTTGTGTATGTAGCAAATGGATCGCTACCAATTAATGGTTTAACAAGTGGAACTACGTATTATGCAATTGCAACAGATAGTAATACTTTTAAATTAGCAACAACAAGTACTAATGCAAATAATGGAACTTCTTTTAGTATTACTGGAGGGTCAGGTGGAAGTATTTCAGATACTTTTGCGAGTCCAGTAAATGGATTAACTGATGGTGAAACTTATTATGCAGTTAGAACTGATGCTCATAACTTTCAAATAGCCACTACTTACGCCTTAGCAACAAATTCNTCTCCATCAGTGATGTCAATAACTGGAGGAAGTGGAGGTAATGCATCAGATACTTTTGATCCAGGTAAAAATTTGTATTTATCTGCAGGTAAGACCATATCAGCTTCGCAATTTTCTTTTTCAGTAGATAGCACTAATGATACCAATGCAGCTTTATTTGGTATGACTGATGCCAATATTTCAACTTCTATAACTGGAAAGTCTATTACAACACCATCAGGTGGATCAACACACTTTCATATCAAACTTGATGATTATTCTGATCCCATAGGTGTTTTTATTTCATCAAATTCAAAAACTATTAACACATCAGGTATTTCAAGTTCCGTAACTACACTTACCTCATCTGGACATGGATTTAAAACTGGGGATAAAATAGTTTATACTGCCGGTGGAACAGCTTTAACAGGTTTAACTTCTGGAACATCGTATTTCGCTAAAGTTGTTGATGCTAATACTTTTAGTTTAGCTTCTACTTTCGCACTAGCAACATCTGATTCTCCAACATTATTGAGCTTTGGTGGAGCGAATGGACATTCATCGGATACTTTTGCTACTGTTTATGCTCGTGCATTGATCAATGATAGCACAGGATCTCCAGCTACAGCTATCGGTATTTCAGCAGAAATTAATCAAATCAGTGATACTAATGCACAAATTTCTATAATAAAAGAGGCTGATAAAAACGCAATCGAAATTGATACAGTTACTTATAGTGATGGAAGCAATGCAGAAAGTTTTGGTTTTTACTCAAATCTTACACAATTAAACGTTATCAATGATTCAATAAAATTAACAAATCTTGCAACTGATACTGTTTCTGGAAATGCAGTAAATTTTTCCGTACCATCCAACAGTGTTGCATCTTTATCCGGAAGCAATATTTCGATTACAAATTTACCTCCTGAAGATTTAATTATTCTTATGACAGGAGCAGGAGCAAGAAAAATAGCTGCTAATTATGGAGAAATAACTCCCCCTACAACAGATGATGAATATAAATTAGTAATTGATTCTTCTAATACGTCAAAAGTTGAAATTTTTGACTCAGATTCACTCCATTCTATTGCAACAAGATTAATCCCTGAAGATGGAATTATTAATGCTATTGATAAATCATTAAAATTTACTGGCGATGCTAAAGTAACTGACTCATTTACAATCAATAATAATTCAGATGGCGTTGGAGATAATAGAAATATATTACAAATGATTGATCTTCAAGAAGCTGACGTAAATGGCATCAATTCTGGAAGTTTTCAAGATATATTCAATAATAATGTTGCTCAAGTAGGAATTGTTGTAAGAAGTGCAGAAATGTCTGCTATTACAGCAGAAGCATCAAGAGATGAGGCGAAATCACTAGAAGATGAAATGTCAGGAGTATCAATGGATCAAGAAGCATCATCATTAATACAATTTCAGCAAGCCTATCAGGCAAACGCAAGAATACTTCAAACAGCAAGAGACTTATTTGATTCTTTATTAGCAGTAATAAGGTCATAATTTTTATAATTACTCTCACACTTCATAACTTAGGCACAATTATTGCTAATTTAATCTTATGAAAATAAGCAATAAATTATTTAGCGAACAACAAGTTAGCCAATTTTCCAAACAGATGGAAAATGTCCAAAAGATACAATCAAAAATTTCTACTGGAAAAAACATAATTTTCGCCTCTGATGATCCTGTAGGTGCTGTTCAACTTTCTGGTTTAAATGATGTAAAAAGTAAGATGGAGCAATATATTGATAATGCAAATCTTGCTTTAAATAGACTTGACCTAATGGATAAAACACTTGAAGCTTCTAAAAATGTTTTTGTCCGAATTAATGAGTTAGCAATACAAGCATCAAATGACGTATTAAGTAGTGGAGATAGAGAAGCTATCGCTCTTGAATTTGATGAACTTAAAAAAGAACTAATTTCACTTGCCAATTCTACAGATTCCACTGGTTCTTATATTTATTCAGGTTATAAAACAAAACAACGTTCTTTTGAAATGGATTCAGATGGAACAGTAAGTTACAAAGGAGATAGAGGAAGCGTAAGTGTTGCAGTTTCAGAAAGTAGAATGCTAGAGTCAACACTTGATGGCGCAAGTGTATTTCAAGATATTGTAACCAGCACTGGAGTTTCAACTGATCTATTTGCAGCTGTTGATAATGTCAGTAGGTCCATAAGAACAGCTAATAGTGGAGTAGAATCTGCAAAAGCCCCNGGGAAAGCTAAAATTATGCTNACAAATGAAGACCCCGGAACATATACTTTTACAATAACTTCTGGTGCAAAAACAGCAAATTTTAGTATTGATATCACTGGAAAAGATTTAACTGATGTAGCAACTGCTATTAATGCTGCTGATCTTGATATTACTGCTGCAGTATCTACAACTTCAGATTCAAATGACACTTTAACATTAACTAATGCATACAGTTACGATATTACTTTAAGTGATTTACAAATACCGAATATAACTAAATCTCAAGCGCAGCCAACATCATTTTTAAGTTTTCAACCAATTGATGCTGCCGGCGTTAGTCTTGGGAACAACCAAACTGTCCATGATTTTGACCAAACAATTGCAAGCAGGTTAGATGAGCTATCTACAATTCAAACTCATTTATCAAATCAAAGAGCAAAAGTGGGTGCTAGGCAGAACTCTGCAACTAGGCAAATGGATGTCATGCAAGAGAGGAAAATTCAAATAACTAAAGAAGTTGGTGATTTAGCAGATGCAGACTTATCAAAACTCATTACTGAACTTCAGTCTCTTGTTACNTCTCAAGAAGCCTCACAAAAAGCTTTTGTAAAAATCTCTCAACTCAATCTATTTGATTTTATGTCTTAAAGCATATCGTCGAGAGAAAAGTCTTTCCCTATAATATTGATCAATAATTCTATTTCTTTTTCATTTTTTATTGACCATCCACTTGGTGCCACAGGAACTGTCATAGACCTTAGAGCAAACGTAAATGCCTTAAAATCCTTAACTACTTTAACTTCACTATATTTTTTTTCTTTCGTACCATCAAAAGCACTACCAAATAATCCCTTCATTTTTCTNGCNCCCTTTAAACCATCAAATTTTAATCGGTAGTGAGTGAAATGATTGGCTCTTTCATGAGCTTCANACTCTGAGTTTTTNATTTCTGCCATAAANCTTAAGATTTCTTCTGCAGGNTTAGAAATTTCTTCAAATGGTATCGGGGTATACTCTTCACTTAATCCCTCAGAAAATTTTTTTGAGATCATTTCTATGGAATAAGATTTTAAAAGAAAATCATGTACCGCCATACTCACAGTGACTTCATAAAGCCAGTTCGGACAATAAAGGTTTTTGTTATCTGTCATTTATTTTTTTAGTTAATATAGTGAATCATATTACAAAAAAATTNTAAAAATAAAAATAAAAAAAAAAAATGTCATAAATCATTATTTAACTAAACCTTTTTTCATAGTGTCGTTAATTAACTTAACAAAATGTTATGGAAAACAGATTGTTAATGGAAAAAGAAATAAATAGTTAATTAATACAAGGAGAATTTAATATGCCTTCAGTTTCAAATATCGCCGTTGGCGCGGCTATGGCAGGTGCAGCAGCTACTAAAGCTCGTCACCAAATGAACGAATCGATAGCAAGACTATCAACTGGTATTCGTTCTATGTATGGTGGTGATGCAGGTGGTCAGTCTGTTGCTAACTCAATTAATGCAAAAGGAAGAAGTTTTGCTGTTGCTGCAAGAAATGCAGAAAATGGTATTTCTTTCCTGCAAGCAGCTGAGTCTGTTTTACTAGAATTATCAGTTCTTACTACAAGAATGAGAGAAATTGGTACACAAGCTACAAATGCAGCTCTTTTAACTTCTACAGATACTGCAGCTTTAAACTCAGAGGCTGCTGCAATTGCTACTGCATTTACCGCAATCTCTACTAACACAAAGTTTAACGGTATTGCTGTAACTGGAAACACTTCAGTTACAATTTCAATTGACGATGCAGGAAATACAGATGTTGTTGGTGCTTCAAAAGCATTAACGGCCCTTGGAACAACTGCTGCTACGGGTGTGACCGGTGCTGATGCAACGCAAAGTGATGTTGCTACTGCATTAGGTAATGTTGCTGCGGGTATTTCTTCGTTAAAAGGATATCAGGCAGTTGCTTCAGCTTCAGCAGCGAACTTACAAGCTGCCGCTGCTAGAATTCAAGATACGGATTATGCTCTTGAGACTGCTGCATTAACGAAAGCTTCAATTTTAAACCAAGCTGCAATGGCAATGGTTGCTCAAGCAAATGATGCTCAAGCTTCTGTTCTATCAGTAATACAATAATTATAGAAAAGGAGAAATAAACAATGCCTTCAGTTTCAAATATATCGATTGGCGCTAATATGGCCGCGGCTGCAGCTACTAAAGCTCGTCACGGAATGAACGAATCAATCGCAAGACTTTCAACTGGTATTGCTGCTATGTATGGTGGTAATGCTGCTGGTCAATCAATAGGAACAACTTTAAACGCTGTTGGAAAAAGTCATGCAATGGCTGCCAGAAATACCGAAGATGGTATATCTTTTCTTCAGTCTGGTGAAGCAGTTCTTTTAGAAGTTGGTAACCTTTTAATCAGGGCTCGTGAACTTGGAATCGCAGTTGGTCTTGATGGTGATACTACTTCTAACGCTAATGCTGTAAGTGATCGTGCGGCACTTGATGCAGAAGCTGCTGCTATTTTTGATACAATTGATGATGTATTAAATAACACATCTTTCAACAGTGTAGTAGTTGTAGATAGTGGTGCTGCGAGTGCTGCAGTCGCAATTGGTTACAGTGGTAATACAACAGTATTATATACAGCTGGTCCAGAACAATCTATTGCTGTTACCAACACTATGGCTAATGCCTCTGCTGCTGCTACTTTTGCGGATGCAAGATTAGGTGAAGTTGCAAAAGCACTTGGTAATATTGCTGCAGATTTAACTGCATTAAAATCTATGCAGGCTGTAGCATCTGCAACAGGTGCAAACCTAGTAGCTGCAGGAGCAAGAGTTATGGATACTGACTTTGCTGTAGAAACAGCTCAATTAACTAAAAACTCTATCTTAAACCAAGCAGCGATGGCGATGGCTGCACAGGCAAACCAAGCTCAATCGGCTATATTGTCTGTATTACAATAAATAAACACTAAATATAGTGTATTTTAGGGGAAGTGTGGAAAACACACTTCCCCTTTTTTTTTGGCATTGGATTTGCACATGTTTAGTTGAACAATTTATGTTTAATTAGATAAACGGAGAAAATATGCCGGGAATTAATACAAGTATGGGAACTCACGCTTCGATGAAGAGTCTCATAAAAAGTGAAAGAGACATGCTTCAAGCGATGGAAAGGATCTCGACTGGTAAGAGAATCAACCATGCTGGCGATGATGCTGCAGGGGCAGCGATCTCGGATAGAATGAGTGCGACGATTCGAGCTCTTGATATGTCCGTTAGAAATGCGTCAGATGTATTATCTATGGCACAGGTTGCTGAGGGAGCTTTAGATGAAGCTTCATCTGCATTACAAAGAATAAGAGAACTATCAATTCAGGCAGCAACAGATATTTTAAATGCAGAACAAAAAGTTTATTTACAAACAGAGGTTAACCAATTATTAGATGAGATGGATCGTGTTACGCGCGATACTACTTTCAACGAAATCGCCGTTCTTGATGGAACCTTTGCAGATAGACGTTTCCAAATTGGAGCTCATGAAAGAGAAAAGGCAGTTATTTCCATCGGTAACATGAGAAATGATTCAATTGGTGCTTATCAAGCAACAACTGAAGGTACTTCAGGCCAAGCTAACTTAGCGCAAAATGCTGTGTTGGGTGCATCAGCATCAGCAATAACAAGTAAAGTTGGTGCGACTGATGATTTCACTATTACTGGTCTTTTAGGATCAAAAGAAATTGATGTCGCCGCCGCAGATACTGCTAAAACAATGGCGCAATTAACTAATGATAGTTTTGATTCAACNGGTGTTTCAGCTACGGCTTCAACCCAAGTTGCTATACAAGTTACATCNTCTGCTATTAACGGGACTGGAAAGGTCGTAACATTCAATTTATATGGTAAAAACTCAACAGCTCAATCAATTTCTTCTTCAATCACTATAGGTTCTGCTGTCACAACATCAGATTTAACTGATATGAGAGATAATATTAATGCTTACAGTTCAACAACTGGAATTAGCGCAACACTTAACTCTGCAAAAAACCAAATTATGTTAGTTCAAGACGAAGGTCATGACATAGTCATTGAAAATCTTGATTTTGCTGATGTTACCACTGATGTAAGTACAACCAAAATGACTGCAACCGGATATAATTTTAAACAAGACACTGCAGGAACTACTATGAACATAACTGATAGTGCAAATTCATCCAATAATACTGATAGTATGAGAATTGGTGGAGAACTTACATTCCACTCTTCGCATACCTTTTCANTAGTTGCGGAAACTGCCNATGGTGGAGTATTTGAATCTTCAGCAGCATCTTCAACTTTGAATTCTATTTCTACAATTGATATTAAAACTATGGCAGGAGCAGTTGATGCTCTTAAAGTAGTGGACAGAGCTTTAGATAGAGTTCATATGGAAAGAGCTAAATTTGGTGCAATTATGAGTAGGATGAATATAGTCGTAGATAACCTAACCAATGTTTCTCAGAATACAAGGGCATCTAGAGCAAGAGTCGCAGATGCTGACTTTGCTTTAGAATCATCAAGATTATCAAAAGCACAGATTTTGCAACAATCTGCAATGAATATGATCGCTCAGGCATCAAGAACAATGCAGAANGTAATGGTATTATTCCAAGGTTAAACAACACTAATAAAAGGTCGTTAACAAATTATGGCTCTTGAAACTGACATTATATCCAAACTTGGAGTTGGTTCAGGTCTTGATACAACAGCGATTATTCAAGCTCTAACTGACGCGGATACAAAACCTCAAAAAGATAATATTGAGAAGACTAAAGAGTCTACTATGGCTAAAATATCTGCTTTTGCCAAAGTTAAAAGTGACTTAAAAGATTTTCAAGANATTTTAAAACAATTTAAATCAGCGGAAACGTCAGGTTTTGTTGGAAACTCGAGTGANAAGACGGTGGCAACATTCACAGCCTCAGGAACCGATGCTAGCTCTGCGGTTAACTCAGCTTTAACTGTCACTGCGCTTGCTGCTTCTCATACTCTTACAGGTCCAACCTACTCTGCCACAACATCTACTGTTGGTTCAGGAACTCTTACCATAGATTTTGGNACATGGAGTGCAGACCCNACCTCAGGCGGAGGACAATCACNCAGTACGAATGGACAAAGTCAGATAACTGTAACTGCTAGTGCAACTACCACTATTACTCAACTTAGAGATATGATTAATGCGGCTGCTACAGACTCAGATAATGATGGTACTCCAGACGTATTTGCAAGTGTAGTTTACACAGGCTCTAATTATATGCTTCAGTTAAAAAGTGAATCGGGAGCAGCAAATGAAATGAAGGTGGCGGCAACCTCAAACTTAGCAACCACATCAGGAGGAGTAGGTTATGACTATAATGCGACAACTTCTAATATGACACAAAGAGTTGCTGGTATTAATTCAGCCTTTACATTGGANGGAATTTCTATGACACGTTCCTCTAATTCTATAACTGATGCTTACGATGGCTTTACTTTAGCACTATTTTCAACTTCTTCGGATGCTATTAATATTTCAAGNGCAGTTGATTTAACTGATGTTGATACCATAGTTGGTAATTATGTTTTTACTTATAATGAAGTAATGAAGAGTTTAANTATAATGGGTGATTATGATGAATCGGATCCAGAAAATACTGGAGCACTAAATGGAGATAGCACATTACGATCAATTCAAAGCTCATTGAGATCTTTAAGTTCAAAAAGNATAAACGGATATGAAAATGGTCCCTATTACTTATCNAACCTTGGAATAAAAACAAATAGAGATGGTAGTCTATCTTTTGACAGCACATCCTTAACAAAGAATTTTAATTTTAACCCNGAATCAGTTAANGCTTTTTTTAGAAATGAACTTCGAACAGATAACAGTGATATTTCAATNACTGCCTATGATTTTGTGAATACGGTACCTGGAACCTATGCATTCGCAACAGATAATAGCTCTACGCATTCCATAGGTGGTGTAAGTGCAACGAAAGACGGAACCACTTTCTCNGTAGCAAGCGGTGATCCAACAGGTATTAAATTAAGTGTGGCTAATAACGCTACATCTGGTAACATTTATTATGGAAAGAGTTTTCTTACTCTAGCAATCGACTCTTTAGATAGTTACTTAGAATTTAATAGTATAATTGATCGAAGAGTAACAAATTTTAATTCATCACTTGATGAGTTAGTTGATAAAGAGGAACGACTCGATTCAAGAATTGAATCATTGAAATTGAGATATGCCAGACAATATGCTGCAATGGAAAGTTCAATTGCTGGTTTTTCGGAAACAGGAGATATGTTAACTAGTCTTCTAGATACTAAGAATGACTAAATCAACTAAATAAATATANAATAAGTCGTTAACTATTTTAGTTAATTCTAAAAAAGGATAGTTAAAATGGAAAATAACGATTTAAAAAAACATGTAATTACACCACAAGCATATAAAACAATTAAACTAGTAGAAAAGCTATTAAAGGCCGTAGAAAGCGACCTTCATANAATTCAGTCTAAAGACTTTGAAACTCTAGCAGAAGAGAAGAAAAAGAAACTTTGTTATCGAGTTTTACAATTAACCTACTCTTTAGAATCTTCACTGGATCACGATAAAGGCGGTGAAATTGCAAAAAACCTCCAAGAACTTTATAAACATGTTAGATTTGCAGTAGTTAGAGTTAGAGATGAGAATGACTTNGCATTTCTCCCATCTGCGAGCAAAGTAATTGCAGAAATTAATGAAGGATGGGGAATGGTTTCAGGTGCTTCAACATCTGCAGCATAGTCTTAAGACCTTCTTAGGAGACTAAATTGTCTAATAATTCATTGCCTATTCACGGCATAAACCAGTCACAAAGAAATATGAGAGATTCTATTTCTCGNCTGGTTACTGGAATNAAGGTACTGGGTGGNAATGATGTTGCCGATCAAACAATGGCAAANACNCTNAATGCTGAAGGAGCAAGTTTTAATCGTGTTGTTAAAAATACTCAAAAAGGANTAGACCTCCTAACCCTTGTAGAATCAGCTTTAACAGAGCTTAACAGTCTTGCAACAAGATTAAAAGAACTTGGAGTAGCCGATACACTCAGTACAAATTCTTCTGATGATACGGCCGCCCTAGACTCTGAAACTGAAGCAATTAGTGACACTATTGATTCAATTATCAGTACTTTAACTTTTAATAGTATGAGTGTTTTATCAGCCAGCACAGAGCCGACTTTTGCTATTGGTATCAATCAGGCGGGTGGGTTCACAACTATTTCTACATCGCA
>NHJI01000056.1 GCA_002169685.1 Rickettsiales bacterium TMED211
AGAACTTTATATTCTTCCTTTAGCCCAACAATGACTGTTGTATTCTCAACACTAAACACCGTAAGATGTTTTTAGATGATTGGACTTTGATAAATTAAGATATCTAGAGACTGCTAATAGAGGAAAGTATTTTGAATAACCATGATATTTGAGGTAAAAAACTTTTGGAAACCCCACAGCAGTATAATAACTTTCTTCCCAGTATTCTTTTGAGTATGAATTGATTAAATATCTAATACCTTTTGATACCTCAATTGAATTAATCTCCCCCACGGACATTAATGCTAGTATTGCCCAAGCTGTTTGTGATGGTGTGCTGAAGTTGCTTTTTTTATCATCACCCTCATAATATGATTTACCACTTTCTCCCCAACCACCNTCAATTCTTTGTTTGTTTTTAATATAAGAAATAGATTTTTCAATAACTTCATTTTTCTCCTTGAAGTCTATTATGTTCAGNGCTGATAGAACTGACCATGTTCCATAAATATAGTTTGTACCCCATCTTCCATACCAACTTCCATCTGCTTCTTGTTCTGAAATTATATACCTTACAGCCTTATCAATGACATCTCTATCTTCTTCGTTGTTTATTTGAGCTAAAAAACTCATGCATCTAGCTGTTACATCAGCAGTAGGGGGATCAAGTAGAGCACCATGATCTGCAAAAGGTATATGATTGAGATAACTATAGTTATTATTAGCATCAAATGAGCCCCAACCACCATTTTTGGACTGCATTCCAATTATCCACTTTCTTGTACGTTGAATTGAATTTCTTATAGTTTTACTTTTCGCTTTCTTATTATATCTATCTAAAAACATTCCAATCAAAGCTGAGTCATCAACATCTGGGTAAAAACTATTATTATATTGGAAAGCCCAACCACCTGGTTTCAAGTTGGGTTTGATTTCTGACCAATCTCCTGCAGATCTTATTTCTTTTTTTAGCAACCAGTTTATTGATTTTTCTGTTTTGATATTATTTTCCATCAAAACGTGCCCCATCCANCCTGTGTCCCATATAGGAGAAACACATGGTTGGCAATAAGCTTCATCNTTCTTGACAATTAATAGTTTATTTATAGCCTCTGTTACAATAACTATTTCAGATTTAAACCTATTTTTCTTATCGATTGTTAGCGCAATTAATGAATTCACCATTGCTGGGAAAATAGCGCCTAAACCATCCCTGCCATTTAAGCGTGTCAAGATCCAATTATAAGCATCTTCAATACATTTGTTTTTATTGTCTTTTGGAAAGTACGGTTGAAAGATTCTTATTACTTTATCTATAATAAAAAAACCCTTTGACCAAAAGCTTTTTTCTTGAGAAATAATAAGCCTACTATAAAAATTATTTATAAATAATTCAGATATACCCGTTCCACTTGGATTATTAGCTATAGGCTTTTCATGCAAAATGATTAGAAGTGGAACTAAAACTGTTCTAGACCAATAAGATATTTTATTAAGATGAAAAGGGAACCATTTTGGAAGTTTCATTATTTCAATTGGCATGACTGGTATACAATTCCATGATATTTGTCCAAAAAGTGCAAGAGTAATTTTTGTAAATACATTAACATTTTCAGCACCACCTAACTTTAGTATTAGATTTTTTGCTTTAACCATAGCATTTGATTTTGGATTGANCCCAGAAAGTTTAAGTGCATAATATGCCTTAACGGTGGCACTAATATCTGTTTCTCCTTCAAAAAATAATGACCAACCACCTTCACTGTTTTGANTTCTAAGGATGTATGCCACAATTTTTTCTTGTAACTTTATATCTATTTTACCAATGAAGTGCATCATTAAAATATACTCTGCAGGAATAGTTACATCCGCTTCTAACTCATAAACAAAAGAACCATCTTTATTAATTTTATTTACCTCCTGTTTAAGAACTTTAGAAGTAAATTTTGATAGATAGTCNCGATCAAGTTTCATTTTAACAGCCATTTTTTTAAGACAATCTTTATTTTATTACAGAGTTTTTTCCGGAAAGTATAGAACTTTCAATTGTTGAAGGTAAATATTTTTCTGTCCAATCACCTGCTAACTTTAAGTTTAGTGGAAGGCTTCTAATTTTCTGTATTAATTTATAATTTTGAGGTGATTGTTGATAAGTAGCTTTTTTTTCTCTTAATACTTTATAGTCTGGAATTTTTATTTTAGATATACCAAGGCCTCGACTAATTTCAGACCAAACAAGTTTTGCTATTTTTTCTGAGCCNANGTCATTNAATTTATTTGCAGAACTGATGGTNANAGAAATATANTTTTTTTTTAAAAAAACCCAATGNGTNATAGAATTTAGCATACCTAAGATNGGAANTTTTAANCNACTAATTATATTTTTATCTAATTTAAAATGTATATTTAGTATTGTATTAAATTCTTTTGGCAAGTTAATTTGAGGCATGATTCTGTTTAAACTGTTTGGAGGCAAGCAAAGAATCACCTTATCTTCTTTATTGATTAGTATTTCATTATTATTAAAATTTAGTCTTGTGATCACATTGTTTTCAATCTCGATACTTTTCAAAATATTCTTATATTTTATAGAAACACTATTTTTTTCAAGGTAATCTATGATGGGTTTTATTAAGGTTTCATTCCAGTTTTTTTTAGGTTGGATGATTTGACAATAATCTCTTCCTTTTAAAAAACTTTTTTTTATAACATTTGTTAATAAAAATGCTGATGCATTTTCACATTCTGTGTTGAGGATGCCGAGAGTCAATGGCTCCCAAAAAGATTTATATAAGTTCCCAGAGTTTAAAAAAAGATCTGCGACTGAATGATTTATGTTCACATAAAAAATTTTTAATAATGAGAGATAATCTTTTAGGCATGTATCAGGAATTCTATTTTTTTTATCTAATATCCAGAATGGGAAGTATTTATTTGATATTTCAAGAGACCAATTTTTATTTTTTTTAAGATCATAAAAGTTAAAATTAGAACCAAAAGATTCAATGGTATTAGTTGAATTTATAAGTTCACACATATCTAGAAAATTTTCATTAGCAGATAGAACTAAGTGGTTACCATTATCAATTTCAATATTTAAATTTTTATCATAATAAGACCGGCATCTCCCGCCTGCGTAAGTTGAGCCTTCAAATATTTCAATATTTTGATTATTTTTCTTTGCATAACAAGCTGAGGAAAGTCCAGCAATTCCAGCTCCAACAATATATGTTTTATATGTTTCATTTGATTTGAGCATCTAATTTAAAATGGCTCTTAATATAATAAAAAATTTTTCAAATTTTCCTAACTTTATTTTTACATCGTTATTCCAATTATTTTTACATATTTTTTTGAAAACAGATTCATACATATTCTTCATAAGTTTTGGAGCTTTTAATTTTTTCCTCTCAAATTCTAATGATAACTTTTCAGCTAATAAATAATATTCTTGCGTTTTATTTATGAATTCTTGACAAATTTCTTTTAAATCAGACCTTTCAACTAGTAGTTCAGGTTTTTTTTTATTTAACCCAGATTTTTCTATTATATCTATGGGGATATAGCATCTTCCCATTGAGCAATCTTCTTTTATATCTCTAAGAATATTCGTATATTGAAATGCTCTACCTAGACTCTTTGCATATTCTCTTGAATTTTTATGATTTATTTCAAACACTTTCATTGACAAACAACCAACCGCTCCAGCAACTCTGTCACAATATACATCCAGTTCATTTTGACTTGGATAAACAATTTTTTTACCAATATCCATTTTCATACCGTCAATGATAGCAATAAAGTCTGTTTTAATTAATCCATATTTTTCAATCGCAATTTTTAGCTCTCTTGTGATATAACCATCTGTTTTTTTTATGTATATATTATCAACTTTTTTTTTCCAATCGTTCAAACTATTTATTTTTTTGCTTTTTACGCCTTCACTGTCAGCAATATCATCAACTATCCTGCAGAATGAATAAATAGAAAACATAGCTCTTCTTTGATCTTTTTTTAGTAAGTTCATTCCCCAATAAAATGAGCTTGCTGAGTTCAAAACAATTTTTTCAACTTTTTTTTGGTCCGAACTATTTGTCATTAGGAGAAAATAAAGCTAGTAACTTTTAATCTTAAGCAGTTTCTCTAGATTCTTTTGATTGGTTAGGAATACCTAAAACTTTTAAGGCACAATCTATTATCTGATTAGTAGTTATCCCGCAAATATCATTTTGTATATCTGGTTTCCCATGAGGTATGAAAGTATCAGGGAAAAAAAGTGGTCTAAATTTCAAATTATTATCGAGCAAACCTTCTTTTGTTAAGAAAGACATTACTTGAGCAGAAAAACCTCCTATAGACCCTTCTTCAACAGTTATCATGATTTCATGAGTTGCAGCAAGTTTAGTTATGAGTTCAGTATCGATAGGTTTAGCAAACCTTGCATCAGCAACTGTTGTTGAAAGACCATATGATGCTAGTATATCTGAAGCTTTTAGAGAGTCGGCAAGTCTAGTGCCTAATGAGAGTATACAGATCTTAGAGCCTTGTTTTATTATTTTTCCCTTTCCAATTTTCCAGATTTCAGGAACATCAGAAATTTTCACTCCAACGCCTTCGCCTCTTGGGTACCTAAATGCAGATGGTTTGTCATTGATTGTTGTTGAGGTAGCAACGCAACTAACTAATTCATTTTCATCACTAGGTGCCATCACAACAAAGTTTGGCAATGTACATAAATATGCTAAATCAAAGGAACCTGCATGTGTTGCTCCATCTGCACCAACTTGTCCCGCACGGTCAATTGCNAATCGAACAGGAAGTGATTGAATAGCGACATCATGGACAACTTGATCATATGCTCTTTGAAGAAATGTTGAATATATAGTGGCATATGGTTTGATTCCTCTTGTAGCAAGTCCTGCACAAAAAGTTACNGCATGTTGCTCNGCAATTCCNACATCATANGTTCTTGAAGGAAAAGCTTTTCCGAATAAATCAAGTCCTGTTCCCGAGGGCATAGCCGCTGTTACTGCAACTATTTTTTTATCTTTNTTTGCCTGAGAGATTAGTGCTTCAGCAAAAACTTTTGTGTANCTTGGGGCTTTTGANACAGTTTTAACCTGTTCTCCTGTTACNACATTAAATTTCCCNACACCATGGTATTTATCATCTGATTNNTCTGCTGGAGTATANCCATAACCTTTCTTTGTTACAACGTGCAAAAAGACAGGTCCATCCCATTTAGAGTCTCTTAAATTTTTTAACACTGGTAAAAGATGATCTAAATTATGCCCATCAACAGGCCCAACGTAAAAGAAACCTAATTCTTCAAATAGAGTCCCTCCTGTTACCATTCCTCTCATATATTCTTCTGCTTTTGCCGCCACATTCTGGAATCTTTTTGGAAACATTTCGGCCATTTGTTTTGCTAGAGACCTTGCTGATTGAAAAGTTTTTCCTGACAATAGACGAGAGAGGTAAGCACTCATTGCTCCAACGGGGGGTGCAATAGACATATCATTATCATTAAGAATTACTATTAGGTTTGCATTCATTGAGCCTGCATTATTCATCGCTTCGTAGGCCATCCCAGCACTAATTGCACCATCACCTATCACACAAATAACATGATGTTTTTCCTTCTTTAAATCTCTTGCTACGGCCATTCCTAAACCTGCACTTATCGAGGTTGAAGAGTGAGCTGCACCAAACGGATCGTATTCACTCTCTGATCTTTTAGTAAATCCATATAGACCATCAGGCTGACGAATTGTTCTAATTTTATTTCTTCTTCCAGTTATTATTTTATGCGGATAACACTGATGACCGACATCCCATATAAGTTTATCTTTAGGCGTATCAAATGTACTATGAATCGCAACTGTNAATTCNACAACACCAAGACCAGCCCCAAGGTGTCCTCCTGTGACAGAAACAGCATCAATCATTTCATTTCTCAGTTCTTTTGAAACAGTTTTTAATTCCTCTTGATTGAACTTTTTTAGATCTTTNGGAAAAGAAACTTTATCTAGTAGTGGAGTTTTAATCATCATTCAAATAAATTTAAACAGTTTTTTTAAAATTGANACAAAAATTATAATCTTCCTATTATTCCTTTAAAAAAACAAAAAATCAAATCAATACNAGANAGTTTTACTTTTTTTTTTATAGGATCTTCCTTTTTTAACAGTTCAGTTAGTTTTTTNGCTATATTGAATATTACAAATGTTTCTTTTCTTANACTATTATCTTTAATGAGTNTAATGTTTTGTCGNGAATCATCAAGTAAATTTTCAACTTTAAATAAGCATTTTGATAAAACCCTNAATATCTTGTNCCTATTNCTTTCATCNAGCATCNNACNAACCTCTAAATTTTCTTCTTTGAAANATATGCTAGGAATNTAAACTCTATTTAATTTNAGAAAATCTTCTTTNCAATCCTGAATATGATTNAGTATTTGNAATGAATTACATAGANCATCACAACCTCTGTANATTTTTTTCATTNNAGTTGAAGAGTTTTTTTTATGCTCCAAGTGGAGGTTAACAACGAATCTACCAACTGGGCTCGCAGATTTATTACAATAATCAATTAATTGATTCCAGTTTTTATATTTTGTTTTACTTGAGTCTTGAAGAAATGCTTTTAATAAATTTCTAGGATACTGACTAGAAACCTGTGTTTCATTTAAAGTATCAATTAAACTATTAAGAAAGATATAATCAGTTTTAGTTTTAGATTTAATGATCTCATCAAATTGTAAAAGAATTTTTTTTTTTTTTGAAGGTTCTAGGAAAGAATTGTCTGCAATATCATCTGCATTTCGTGCAAAAAGATACAAATTTTTAATATGTTTCTTATATTTTTTAGATATTAAAAATGAAGAAACGGGAAAGTTTTCATTTTCTTCAGTTTTTCCAGATAGATATTTTTCTATTTGTTCTCTCGATTTTTTCATTAGGCCCTTTTTTATTTATATTTTCTACCTTTCCAATCATTTCCTTTTAGAAAATAGAAATTAAAGGCAGATATGATAGTCATGAACATATACAAAATAGATGAAAATGGAAGAGTGAATATAAATATCCAGTTGATTTTATAAAATTTAATGGTTGGGATAAACACTAATAAAGAGCTTAAAATTAAAAAAACTGAGACAATCAAAACATAGAATGAATTATGACTTGAAAACGTCATAACTCCGATGAAACCAGATAAATAGAGCGTGATCATACTGAAAATTGAAATGATCAAATATATTATTGAGTTTTTTAGTTGTGCATATGCACATCGTGAAATCATAGAGCATATTGAGTTGATGTTATCATAAACACGTATACTCCTTACTTTGTCTGTAAGGCCTAACCAAATTGGGTTTTTTTTTTTTTATTTGTTTTGCTAAATTACAGTCATCAATGATTTCATTCTTAATAATTTCAAATAAATTATCTTTTTTAAAAATTGATATTTCTGAAAAAATACAACCTCCAGCAGCTGCGGCAAGTTTATTATTAAAATCATTAACATAATTAAATGGATAGAGCTTTTG
>NHJI01000057.1 GCA_002169685.1 Rickettsiales bacterium TMED211
AGGAATTAATTTCATATATAAAGTTTTCAATAGAGTTGATTTTCCCGAGCCATTCTTACCTTGAATCACTACAAAATCTTTTTCTTTAATTTTCAAATTTATNTTTTTAAGAATTATCGAGTCTTTTGAATAACCAATATTTGCGTTGAATATATTAATAAAATTATCCATTATTAACTAAAACTTAGGTAATAGGTTTTTTAAATATTCTTTTTCCCGTATTTTTCTATCCTTTTCATTGGCCATCTGCCTAATCTTTTTAATTATTTTATCGAAATCATTTTTTTCGAATATTATTGGTGTATCAAATTTAGTCTCAGAGTTAGTTGTATTACCTTTTAAATCTTTACCATCTTTTTTATCTTTTTTCTCNGGTTCTGAAATACTTTTTGACGATTTCATCTGTATTTTACTATAAATTCNTTTAATTATCGAGAGAATNTCAATTTGTTGATTGAGTGAATCTTCTCTTTTATTGGTTTTCAATAACTCTTGAGATTTACTNAACCTTGAGTCTAATTCTTCTAGGAGTTCTTTATTATCAGGTATAACTTTTGAAATATCATTATAAGATTCTTCAAGTGTTTCTGAGATAATTTTTTGTTTATTTGAGAGCTCTAAATNTTTTTCTTGAAAATCATTTGGTAAATTATAAGTCTCTTCGATGAGATCTTTTTGTTTAATATATGCNTCTTGAATTGAGTCTAATAAAAACTCATTAACTTTATCTTTTTTCTTATTCTTATTATTCAATAACTGTTCAACTTTATTTATTANGTTTTCAGCATTGTTTTTAACGGACTTTTCAGTAGCTAATAAGTCCTCATGAACCTCAGTTTTCCTATTTCTTTCTTTTCGCTTAATTCCACCTGTTAATTCTTCATATTTATCTAAGAGTATTTCTAACTCNTTGATCTTTCTGGATAATTCATCATCCGAAGATTTATTCTTAACCATTAATTCTAATTCACCTTTTACTCTTAGAATTTCATTAGAAAGATTTTTTAAATTCGTATTCTCTAAGAAAATAGCTANTTTCCAAGACTCTTCAAAAAACTTCTCTATTTTATAATTTTCTTTTCTTTTACTATTTTCTAAAAAATTAANTATATTTTCTATTTGATTTGCAACTTTTTTCTTATCAGTCAATTTAATACTCTTCATTAGTTTTATAGTTTCAAGGAGACTATTATTTATGTATAATCTTTCGCGGATAGAAATTATTTTTTTTGCATTGGGATCATGAAATACTTTCTTTGGAAAAAAAATTGAAGTATATTCTGAACTTCCAATTTGATTATTTTCATCACTGATTCCAAGTCTCATAAATATTTTATTTCCAGTTATTGGAAGTTTTGTAATATCCATCTGAAAAAGGTTATTGTGGTCTTTTTTATTCTTTTTAGTACTTATAGAATTTCTCTTAACAATAAAATAATTTGATGGCTTCAAGGAGACTATATTAAGTTTGGATAGATTAGGTTCTTCTATTTTGTTTTCTTTTATCTTTGATTTACTTAGTTCTAACCAAATCATTTTTGTATTTTCATCGACAAAAGAATAATTAAAATTTAAATTCTTTTTATCTGTGACCTTCGGCTCAGAGGTTATTTTTATCTGTGGATATTTGTCAAATACAATATTAAATTTTTGAAATAATTTATTCTTAAATATTAACGAATATTCTCCTTCTTCAACCAAAGTGTTTAATTGAATTGTATTTTGGTCCATCAAACTTAGACCTTTGATTTTTCTTCTTTTTTTCTCATTCTTTAACCTTACTGAAATATCATTTATTGATAGGTTAAAGAAATTTATTAATATTTTACTACCTTTTTCGATTAAAAAAGTTTTATTCACCAAACTATTTTGATCTGAATTTTTCTCTAAAAATATAATTTCGTTTTTAGATTTTGATGGTGGGTATATCCAAATATTTGTACTATAATTATTCACAAACGCGCTTTTTTTTTGTTGATTAACAATACTTATAAAGTCTCTATTAAATTCATCATTAGAAAACATGATTAGTAAAATGATCCAAATAAAAATACTTAAAAATGTATCTTTTCTTATATTTTGATCATCTAGAAAAAAATATCGTAACTTGAATGAATAGTTTCTAATTATTGTTTTNCCAATCTTGCTTTGAAAGATATTCCAAATATCAGAACTTTTACTCTCTGAGAATGAATCAATTTTTTTATCATTTAGTAATAAAAGTTCGTCATTTTCTAGCTTTAACTCTTTTTGTAATATTTTTTTAAGACAATTAATTGAAAGCCAAAATTTTTTTTTGTTTATTTTATTAGTTTTCCTAATAAAGAAAAATGAGTACAACATTACAAAAATAATTACATAAAATAATTTATAAAAATTATTTTGAGGAAAAATTTCCAAAAAAATAACAAACGAAACAATTAATAATGAGATACTAATACAATTACTTAACTGAACTATTCTTATAAAAAAACTCCAAACAAGAGAAGAAATTAATTGAGCTTGAATCAGATTAAGTTTATCAAGTTTAATCATAAAACTCCTTTAGCCTTTTGAAAGTTTTATTCTTTTACCATTAGAATCAATAATTTTTTTTCCATCTATAAAAACTTCCATAGCAACATCCCTGCAGTTATAGTTTGATGACATACATGAACCGTAAGCACCTACTGAACAAAGAACTAAAAGATCATCTTTTTCCATTTTTTCAATCTTTCTTTTTTTTCCGAAAACATCACTTGATTCGCAAATAGGTCCTACTATGTCAACCTCAACTATTTCATTTTTTCTAAGAATAACTGGAAATATCTCATGGTATGAATCGTACATAGACGGTCTAATTAAATTATTCATTCCACAATCTATAATTAAAAAATTATTATCCTCTCCTTTTTTATTTCTTATTACTTTTGAAACTAAAATACCCGCTGAACCCACTAGAGATCTTCCAGGTTCAAATATTATCTGCAAGTCCATATCAATGAAATTTTTCTTTATAATGTCTCTATAATCATTAAAAGATATCGTAGAGTTATTTGAATAAACTATTCCTATTCCACCTCCTAGATCAATCCTAGAAATGTCTGATCCATTATCTCTTAGATTTAAAATCAGCGTTCTCAACTTACTAAAAGCCTCATCAAATGGTTTTATATCAATGATCTGTGAGCCAATATGTATGGCTAATCCACATAAATTTATATATTTATTATCTTTATATCTTCTAAAAATTTCTTTAACTCTATNATAAGNAATACCNAACTTGTCTTCAGAACGACCGGTAGAAATTTTCTTATGCGTATTAGCATCAACATCAGGATTTATCCTTAATGAAATATCTATTTTTTTTTTAATTTTTTTTTCTTTTATTAAATCTTCTATTTCTAATANTTCTTCNATCGACTCTACATTTATTTGATATATTTTATGTTTAATAGCATAAAATATTTCTTCTTTAGTTTTACCTACACCAGAAAATACAATCTTCTCAGGTTTAATTCCTGAGGATAGAGCTAGTTTTATCTCTCCCTTTGAGACAACATCAGCACCCGATCCCAATTTTGCTAATAATGAAATTATATACTTATTATAATTAGCTTTTACAGCATAACAAATCATTGAATCAAATTCAGAAATTGATTTTTGAAAACTTTCGTAATTACCTTTTATTTCATGTGTCGAATAGCAATAAATAGGTGTTCCTATACCTCTTCCTATTTTTTCACAACTAATACCTTCTATAAACAAAGAATTATTTTTATAAACTAAATTATTACAAAAAATTTTTGGATTTCTATTCATTTATCTAGCCGGATATGATCTGGGATAATCAGAGTCCTCATACCTATCAAGAGAAGTCTTCTTTCCACATGAGAAAGAAAAAGAAATTAAAATAGTTAGGATAATAATCTTTTTATAATTCACTTTTTTATCTTTTTTTTTGCGCGAATTATTGCTTTTTTTACCTGAATGAATGATGTTCCTCCATATGATTTCTTTTGATTAACAGAGTGACTAACCGATAGATACTCAAAAATTGTATCATTAATACGTGGTTCAAACTTTTGCATTTCTATCAATTTTAGTTCATTTAATTGACATTTTTTCTTTTCNGCTANAAGAACAATTTTCCCTGCCAAATGATGGGCATCTCTGAAAGGTAAGTCTATATTTTTTACAAACCAATCAGCTAAATCTGTTGCAGTAGAAAAACCATTTTTTGAAGCAACTANCATATTTTTCTTATTAATAATAAGCTCATCTATCATTTGNGTCATAACAACAGTTATAATTTCCATATTGTCAAAAGAATCAAATACCGGTTCTTTATCTTCTTGCAAATCTTTACTATATGCCATAGGCAGTCCTTTTAGAGTAGTCAAAAGGGATACTAAATTTCCGTATACCCTTGATGCCTTTGATCTTATTAATTCTGTAGCATCAGGGTTTTTTTTTTGCGGCATGATAGAGGAACCNGTACTGAATGAATCAGAGAATTGAACAAAAGAAAATGGACTNCTACACCATATTATTAAGTCTTCAGAAACTCTTGAATAATGCATACTTAAAATCGATAGAACCGATAAAAACTCTACTGCATAATCTCTATCTGATACACTATCAAGAGAATTTTCAGTTATTTTTTTAAACCCTAATTTCTTTGCTAGGAAATGTCTATCTATTTCAAAAAAATTTGTACCAGCAAGAGCTCCTGATCCGAGGGGGCATTCATCCATTCGCACAAGCATATCTTTTAGACGGCTTTTATCTCTTTCAAACATTTCAAAAAATGCCATAAAATAATGTCCTAAAGATATAGGTTGAGCGTTTTGAAGGTGCGTAAAACCTGGGACAATTGTTGAAATATTTTCTTCAGCTTTTTTTATAAAGACCTTTTGTAGTTTCAATATAAGTTTTTCGAGTAAAAGAGTTTTTTCTCTAATCCACATTTTTAAATCTGTTGTTACTTGATCATTCCTTGATCTTCCAGCATGAAGTTTACCTGCTACATCTCCTATTTTTTTTTTAAGATTCATTTCAATATTCATATGAATATCTTCATATTCCTGTGAATACATAAACGTATTTTTACTCATTTCTTTACTAATTTTATTTAATCCTTCTTTTATTTTTTTCTTATCAATACCAGAAATAATTTTTGCNTTAAATAATGCTTCACAGTAAGCTTCAGATACTTTAATATCTTGNAATGCTAACCTATAATCAAAAGATATAGAGTTATTAATTTTTTTAAGGAGGTCAGATGAACTTTTTTCAAATCTTCCACCCCATAAAGGGTTAATTTCTTTTTTCATAATTTAAAANTTTAATATGATTCTTAAAATAATTTTTTTTCTTCTTTTTTCTTTTTATCATGCAGAAGCTAATGATAACAATGAATTAATTTTTCACAATAGCCCAAAAAAAATAGAAGCACTAAACTTAAAAAAACTTGATGGGACGAGTGTGAATTTAAGAAATATTTCAAATAATTACTTGATAATAAATTTTTGGGCAACTTGGTGCCCTCCTTGTATAAAAGAGATTCCTGATCTGCTTGAGATTCAGGAAAAGTTTAAAGATAAAATTAAATTAGTATTCATTTCTGTAGACTCTTCACCAGAAAAAGTAATACCTAACTTTATAAAAAAAAATAAATTTAAAAATTTTGANGTTTATACTGATCAACAATTTTTAGCATCAAAAAATCTTAATATCAAAATAATGCCAACAACAATAATTGTTAACAAAGAGCTTTTTGAAATAGCTAGAATAACTGGTTATGCTAAATGGCTTGATAAAAGTTTCATTAAGAAAATTGAAGAGTTATAGTTTTTCCTCTAATTTAGGTAATACCTCAAATAAATCTCCAACTAGACCATAGTCAGAAAATTTAAATATTGGTGCTTCTTCATCCTTATTGATTGCAACAATAAATTTAGAATCTTTTATTCCTGCAATATGTTGGATTGCACCCGATATCCCAACTGCGATATATAAATCAGGTGCCACAATTTTTCCAGTTTGCCCTACTTGCCAATCATTAGGAACGAAACCTGCATCTACTGCTGCCCTACTTGCTCCAACAGCTGCTCCTAATTTATCAGCGATACCTTCGAGTAATTTAAAATTCTCACCATTCTGCATTCCCCTTCCACCTGAAATAACAACCTTTGCTGATGTAAGTTCTGGCCTATCAGATTTTGATAATTCATGTTTAACAAAATCAACGTTCTTGCTAAAATCATTACTTGTTTTCTTTTCCTCTATTTCTGCATTACCATCAGTCGAACATTGCTCAAAACATGTGCCTCTGATTGTAATAACTTTCACTGAATCTAATGATTTAACTTTTAGTACTGCGTTTCCTGCATAGATTGGCCTCTCAAAAGTCTCATGATCAAATATATTTATAACATCTGAAATCTGTTGAACATCAAGTAAAGCTGAAACCCTTGGAAGCAGGTTCTTACCAAAAGTACTTGATGGTGCTAAAATATGAGTATAGTCTCCATCTTTCACTAATTCAATAATTTGTTTTGAGAGGTTTTCTGCAATTTGATGCTTAAAATTCTCATTATCATAATAAATAACCTTCTTTACTCCTGAAAGATTTTTCAAGTTCTGGGCTACACCACTACAATCTGAGCCAAGTAATAAACAAGTTACTTCATTACCAATTTTATTTGCCGCTGTAACACAACTGTAGGTTGCATTCTTTATTTCTTTGTTATCGTGTTCAACTATAACTAATATTTTCATTATAACACCTTTGCTTCATTTTTTAATTTTTCAACAAGTTCTTCTAAATCTTTTACCATTATACCTGCTTTTCTNTCTGGTGGATCATTTACTTCTATAACAGATAATCTTGGTTTTAAATCAATCCCAAGTTCTGAAATATCAATTTTTTCAATGGGCTTCTGTTTTGATTTCATTATATTCGGAAGTGAAGCATATCTTGGTTCATTTAACCTTAAGTCAGTTGTAATTATNCACGGAACTGAAACCTTCAAAGTCTCAAGACCACCATCAATTTCTCTAGTTACATTTAAAAAATTCCCTTCTTTTTCAACTTTAGATGCAAAAGTGGCTTGTGAATAACCTGACAATGCAGATAACATTTGACCAGTTTGATTGGAGTCATCATCGATTGCTTGCTTTCCCATAAATATTATATCTGGTTTTTCTTTTTCTAAGAGCTTTAAAAGAACTTTAGCAACACACAAAGGTTCTAATTCATCATCAGTTAAAACATGTATTCCTTTATCTCCCCCCATAGCTAAACCAGAACGAATTGTTTCTTGACTAGCAGGCGGACCAATTGAAGCAATGATAACCTCATTGGCTATTCCACTTTCTTTAAGTTTTACAGACTCTTCAACTGCTATCTCATCAAATGGGTTCATAGACATCTTTACATTATCTTTTTCAACACCTGATTTATCGGATTTAACCCTAATCTTTACGTTGTAATCGATTACTCTTTTCACACAAACTAATAACTTCATTTTTTAATTACCTTTCTGATATTTACCTGGTTCCCATAATACATCACCGTACTCTCTATTCTCATATCTGGATGCAACAAAAAGAAAATCTGACAATCTATTAATATATTTAACAATGATTTCACCTATACTTTCCTCGTCAGCTAATAAAGTAAGACTACGCTCAGACCTTCTAACAACGCATCTAGCTAAATGAAGGTAAGCAGATCCTTTCGTTCCACCGGGCAAAACAAAGGATGATAAGGCCTCTAAGTTCTTATTCATTTCATCGATTTCCCTTTCTAAATATTCAATTTGTTCCTCACTTACTCTTAGTTTTTTTTTTTTTGAGTGATCGGGAATACACAAATC
The DNA here is from genome assembly GCA_002169685.1 of Rickettsiales bacterium TMED211. The sequence goes on from NHJI01000057.1 coordinate 7,863, forward strand.
ACCCCCGATATCAAAAAGGTCATTTTGAATTATCTTTAATCTTTTGCCAGTTTCTTTTGTAGAATATATGATTGAAATACCTAATAAGGAGTTAGCTTCATCTATTTCACCATAAGTATTTATTCTGAGACTATGTTTTTTTACTCTTTCTCCATCACCCAAAGAAGTTAAACCCTTATCTCCACCTCTGGTATAAATTTTATCTAGTTTAACCATAGATGGTTAACCAACTAAATTCTTTTTTAGGTATATAGATATAATTAAAATAATAACGGCTATAAATTGAAAATAAACTCTATATCTCATAAATTTATTAATCTTATAACTACTATCATTGTCAGATTTTGCTGTATGAATCAGACCTGCAACCAATATTATGAACACTGCTAATACTGAAACAACAATTAGAAAATTTAGAAAACCAATCATTTAACTACCTACCTAATAATCCTTTTACAACAATTTGTGCCTGAATTTCTGCTGCACCTTCAAAAATATTCAATATTCTTGAATCGCATAATACTCTGCTAACAGGATATTCTAAGGCATATCCATTACCACCATGTATTTGCAATGCGCTGTCAGCATTGCTCCAGGCTATTCGTGCAGCAATCAGTTTAGCCATTCCGGCTTCAATATCACATCTAATATCGTTATCTTTTTCTCTAGCTGAAAATAAAGTTATTTGTCTAGATATAGTTGTTTCAACTGCCATCCATGCGAGTTTCATTGCAATTCTTGGAAACTTTAAAATCTGTTTTCCAAACTGAGACCTATCTTTAGAATATTGTAGACCGAGCTCTAAAGCAGACTGAGCAACTCCAACGGCTCGTGCTGCAGTTTGTATTCTTGCAGATTCAAACGTCTCCATCAGTTGTTTGAAACCGTGACCTTCTTTTTCACCAAGTAAATTATCTTTTGAAACTTTAATATCACTTAGAGCGATTTCGTATTCCTTCATTCCTCTATATCCTAAAACCTCTATCTCACTTCCACTCATACCTTCCATAGGAAAAGGGTTTTCACAATTCCCTCTTGGTTTTTCAACCAAAAACATACTCAACCCTTTATATCCCTTTTGCTCACTATCAGTCC
>NHJI01000058.1 GCA_002169685.1 Rickettsiales bacterium TMED211
TATCAGTCCAATGAGGTACTAATCTAGGAACATTTTTGCAAATTATTGGTTCTCTGAAAATTGTTCCACCTACAATGTTTCTAATAGTACCATTTGGAGATCTCCACATTTTTTTAAGACTAAACTCTTCAACACGTGCCTCGTCAGGAGTAATGGTTGCGCATTTTACCCCTGCTCCATATTTTTGAATAGCTTTAGCACAGTCTATTGTAATTTGGTCATTAGTTTTATCACGACTTTCCATCCCCAAATCATAGTATTTTAAGTCAATATCTAAGTAGGGTTTGATGAGCTTATCTTTTATAAATGACCAAATAATTCTAGTCATTTCGTCACCATCTAGCTCAACTACTGGGTTTTTAACTTTAATTTTAGCCATAAAATAAAAATATAGATTGATTTGGTAAGATTTTTATACATATTAAGAAAAAATTAGCAAACTTAAAATTATGTTTAATTCAATTTTCCCTAAAATTCACAAAGAAGGGTACAAGTTTTTGGCTATTTCCATTATAGCCACATTTCTAGTATTACTTTTTTCAAAGTTTTTAGGATCAGTTTTAATTTTAATAACTATTTGGATTTACTATTTTTTTAGAGATCCAGAAAGATTTTCAATTAATGATGATAATTTTTTAGTTAGCCCAGCTGATGGACTTATAACATCAATATCTGAGCAAAAAGGTCCAGTCGAACTTCAACTAGAAAATACGACATATACTAGAATAAGTGTTTTTATGAATGTATTTAATTGCCATGTTAATAGAACACCAATATCTGGAAAGATTGAAGAAATTAATTATAAGCCTGGAAAATTTTTAAATGCCTCTCTTGATAAAGCGAGTGAAGAAAACGAGAGAAATTATTTTAAAGTAAAGTGTTCCTCAACAGGAGAAGAAATTATAATTGTTCAAATTGCAGGACTAATCGCAAGAAGAATAGTATGTGAGGTAGAACAAGGACAAGATCTTAAACAAGGAGACAGGATAGGGATGATACGTTTTGGTAGCAGAGTAGATATTTTTTTCAAAAATAAAAAAACTTTAGCAAAAATTGGACAAAACGTTGTGGCTGGTGAGAGTTTGATAGCTTCGAAATAATGGAAGATAATAAAAAATTTAAATTAGTTTCATCAAAAAAGACAAGATATTTNTTNCCAAATATTCTNACTTTAGGAGGAGTTTGTCTCGGNATNAGTTCNATTAAATTTTCNATAGATGGNAATTANAGTTTAGCAGTAATTTTTATTCTATTTGCAGCTATACTTGATGCANTAGATGGNAGAGTAGCGCGTTTAATTAAAGGAACATCAGAATTTGGAAAAGAACTAGACTCATTGACTGATTTTGTGAGTTTTGGAATTGCACCAGTATTTATTCTATATTTTTGGGAACTAAATACTTATGGTAAACTTGGGTGGGCAATCACATTAATATATTCAGTCTGTTGTGTTTTGAGACTAGCAAGATTTAATCTAACTAAAATAAGNAATCAACAACTTTGGAAGAATAATTATTTCGAAGGAGTTCCAGCTCCTGCTGGAGGGATATTAATTTTAATGCCATTAATATTTGAACTTTCAGGTTTAGAATTAAAGATAAATCTAAAAAGTTTAACACCTTTTTTGACTATTTTAATTGCAATTTTACTAGTGAGCAAGATTCCAACTTTATCTTTAAAAAAAATATCTATTTCACCTAAAACCACTGTTTTTATTTTGTTGGGAATCGGAACAGTCTTTATTTCTTTGTTATTTTACACATTTCAAACATTATTATTTTTTGGAGCTGTTTACTTAGCTTCACTACCTGTCAGTTTCTTTATGTATAGAAAACAATCTCAAAAAGAAAGCTTAGAAACATCAGANGAAGAGCATGAAGATGTTTTATAATGAAAAAATCAAAAAAGAGCAAAAAAAGTAATACTTGGAAGATCAAACAACATAGAGATCAATTCTTNAAAAAATCGAAAACACTAGGTTATCGNTCTAGAGCAGCCTTTAAATTAATTGAACTTAATAATAAATTTAAATTTATTAAACATGATACGAATCTATTAGATATCGGATCTTATCCTGGAGGATGGGCTCAAGTTTCAAGAAAAATAATTTCCTCAGGAAAGATTTTGTGTGTAGATCAGGAAAAGATTGAAAAAATCAAAAATGTCTCGTTTCTCCAATGTAATTTCTTGAAGACAGAAGCAAAGANTCAAATTTTAGAGTTTTTTGATGGAAATTTAGATGTGATAATTTCAGATATGGCTGCCAATACGACTGGTAATAAATCTTTAGATTGTATTAGAACCAACCAATTATGTGCAGATGTAATTGAATTCTCTTCAATAAATTTAAAACCTAAAGGAGTATTAGTATCTAAGTTGTTTATGGGTGAAGATTTCATAGAGGTCAAAGAATTAGCGAAATCAAGATTTAAAAATGTGCATTTTTTTAAACCTGAGGCTAGTAGGAACGAGTCAAAAGAAACTTATTTACACTGCGCTATATTAAAGCCTTTATAATTTTTAGAAATTGTATATAAGTTTATATGGAAGCAATAAAAGAAGCATTAACTTTTGATGATGTTTTGCTTCTGCCGCGTTTTTCAAAAGTTTTACCTTCAGATACAAATATTTCTACAAAACTAAGCAAAACTATAAAATTAGAATCACCTTTTTTATCCTCTGCAATGGACACCGTCACAGAATCACAAATGGCTATAGCTATGGCCTTATCCGGAGGCATTGGAGTTATCCATAGAAATCTAAGTATAAAAAAACAAAATTATGAAATTGTTAAAGTCAAAAAAAAAAATTTAATAGTTGGAGCTGCTATTGGGACAAATGCAGACGATATTGTGAGGGCACAAAAACTTTTAGATTCTGGAGTAGATTTAATTGTAATTGATACTGCTCATGGCCATAGTGAAAAAGTTTTAAAGATCCTTTCAAAAGTTAAAAAAACAGCATCTAAAATTCCTGTTTGTGTTGGTAATATTGCAACAGCAGAAGCTGCAAAAAAATTATATAATTCTGGCGCTGACATAATCAAAGTAGGTATTGGTCCTGGATCAATTTGCACTACAAGAATGGTTGCGGGAATAGGCGTTCCACAAATTACAGCGATAATGGAAGTACACAAAGCTTTNAAAAGAAAAGGTATAAAAATTATTTCGGATGGGGGTATTAAGTTTTCTGGAGATATTGCAAAAGCTTTAGCTGCAGGGGCAGACGCTATTATGATGGGCTCAATATTTGCTGGAACAGACGAAAGCCCGGGAAAAAAATTTAGAATNAAGAATAAATTTTATAAACGTTATAGAGGAATGGGATCTATAGGAGCAATGTCAGCAGGTTCATCTAACAGATATTTTCAAAAGAATTTTAAAGATAAATCTAAATTTGTCCCAGAAGGAGTAGATGGTAGAGTAGAATACAAAGGAAAAGTCTCTAAGATAATTTATCAGCTTAAAGGAGGATTAAGATCTTCAATGGGCTATGTTGGAGCGAAAGGTCTTAAAGAGCTCAAAAAGAATGCTAAATTTATAAAAATTACTAAAGCAGGATTTTATGAAAGCATGGTACATAGTGTAGAAATGATAGAGCCAACATTAAATTATAAGTTATAAACATGAAATTAATAAAATGTATATTTGTTATATTTTTCGTTAATTGTAACGCTTATGCAGCCTCAAACTATTTTACTGACGGCTTATTATTTTTTGAAAAAGACCAATTAGAAAAAGCAAAATTTAAATTTGAACAAGATATAGTTTTTAATCCTAGAAATGAAAAATCTTATCTATACCTTTCAAAAATATTTAACAGACAAGATAAAAGTGAATTAGAAGAAAAAAATCTTAACACTGTTATTTTGCTAAATCCAAAAAATGAAGATGCATTGTATAGCCTTGCAAAACTGAGATTAAAAGAGTCAGATTTTTCTGGCAGCAAAAAATTATTAGAAAAATTATTGACTTTCTGTGAAAGTTTCTGCCAAAAAAGTCTTAAACTTAAAACTGAAGTAGAAAATTCAATTAAAAATTAATGGGAAGAAAAATTTTTAAGGAAAAAATTTTAATTATTGATTTTGGATCTCAGGNAACAAAACTTATCGCTAGAAGGGTAAGAGATCTTGGAGTTTTTTCGGAGATAATAACAGCANAAAATATAAGTAAAATTAAAGATTATAATTATGTAAAAGGTATTATTTTATCAGGAGGTCCAGCAACTGTAACAAAGAAAAATCATCAAAAAGTACCAAAAGAAATTTTTTTTAAAAACATTCCAATCCTTGGTATTTGTTATGGATTACAACTAATCGCTAATTTGTTTGGAGGATCAATTAAGTCATCAAAAAAAAAAAGAGAATTCGGAAGAGCAATTCTNCATAAAAAAAAAAAATCACTCTTAATAAAAAATTTTTTTAATGAAAACAATAAATCAGTTTGGATGAGCCATCAAGACGCTGTTACCAAATTGCCAAAAGGATTTAAAGTGATAGCTTCAACTAATAAATCAAAATTAACAATTATAGAAAATACTCAAAAAAAAATTTATGGAATTCAGTTCCATCCTGAAGTGACTCATACCGAAAANGGCAAAGAAATATTTAAAAATTTTTTATTCTCTATTTGCTTAATAAAAAAAAAGTGGCAAGTGACTTCAGAGAAAAATANAATCATAAATAATATTAAACACACAGTAAAAAACGACAAAGTCGTTTGTGCTTTATCAGGAGGGGTTGATAGTAGTGTCGTTGCTTTATTGATAAACAAAGCTATAGGAAAAAATTTAGTTTGTATAATGGTTGATACTGGTTTGATGAGAAAAAATGAATTTAAATATAGCTACAGAATATTTAAAAAAAGATATAAATTAAATGTAAAGTTGATCAATGCTTCAAAATTATATTTTAAAAAACTAAAAAACATTAACGATCCTGAAAAGAAAAGAAAAATAATAGGAAATCTTTTTATTAAAATTTTTGAAAAAGAAGCAAAGAAGCANAAAGGTATTAANTATCTTGCTCAAGGCACACTTTATCCCGATGTTATAGAAAGCCGGTCAGCAACCGGAAGCCAATCATCTAAAATAAAATCTCACCACAATGTCGGCGGGTTACCAAAAAATATGAATTTAAAGTTAATAGAACCTTTAAAAGAATTCTTTAAGGATGAAGTAAGAATTTTAGGAAAATCAGTGGGTTTACTAGATAATATAAGAAATAAACATCCTTTCCCTGGACCAGGTTTGGCTATAAGAATAATAGGTCAAATTAACCCACAAAAGGTTAAAATCCTACAAGAGGCTGATCACATTTTTATAAATGAATTGAAAAAGCATAATCTGTATCACAAAATTTGGCAAGCTTATGCAGGGTTATTACCTATGAAAACCGTCGGAGTTATGGGAGACTCTAGAACCTATGAATATACTTGTTTGTTAAGGGCGGTCACTTCTGAAGATGGAATGACTGCAGATTATTTTAATTTTCCAAAGAATTTTTTCGATATAATAACTAATAAAATTGTTAATGGTGTCCCGGGAATTAATAGAGTAGTATATGATATAACTTCCAAACCACCTAGCACTATCGAGTTAGAATAATGCTCAAAAAAATTAAAAAAATACTATTAAAAAAAAACAAAAAAAAATTGGTATGTTTGACTGCATATTCTCGGAATTTTGCAAAAGTATTAGACAAACATTGTGATATTATTTTAGTAGGAGACTCATTAGCTAANGTTTTATATGGAATGCGAAACACACACAAACTATCGGTAAACAATATGATCCAGCATAGTATAAGTGTTAGACAAGGTGTAAAAAAAGCTTTGATGGTAGTAGATATGCCAAAAGGTTCTTATNCCACTCCAAAACAAGCAAAAAAAAACGCTAAAATAATTTTAAAAAAAACAAAATGTGATGCTATAAAAATCGAAAGCAATAACAAAAATTTTAAAATTATAAAGGAGATANTNGAAGCAAAAATACCTGTTATGGGGCATATAGGTTTTACACCACAATTTAAAAATNAATTTAAAGTAGAAGGAAAAAATAATTTAGAAACAAAGAAATTAATACAAGAGTCATTGTTGATACAAAAGGCGGGAGCTTTTTCTATAGTTCTAGAGTGTATTACTCCTGTTACTGCGAAAGTAATAACAAAATTATTGAAAATACCCACGATAGGCATAGGATCCTCATCTTACTGTGATGGGCAAATCTTAGTGACGGATGATATCCTTGGGTTGAGCGGATTTTATCCTAAATTTGTCAAAAAATATGTTAATTTGAATACAGTAATTGAAAAAGCTGTAAAAAAATATAGTAAAGAAGTTAAAAATCGACAGTTTCCGCAAAACAAAAATTTTTTATATGGAAAATGAAATTATAGATAAAAAAGATTTTTCTGAAAAAATTTNNATTTTTTTTAAAGAAAAACAAAGAGTTATCCTAATAACTTTTGTAACAATTATTGGTATAATCCTAGCTTTTTTAACTTCGAACTATTACCAAAACATGGAAAATGAGGAAATTTCTGAAAAATTTATTAAAGCTGGAATACATTTATCTTCAGAGGAAAAAAATAAATCTAAGAACATTTTAATAGAAATTGTTAATAGTGAAAATAAATTTTATTCTATTTTAGCTTTAAATACCATTATAGAAAACGATTTAGAAGAAAGAAGCAATGAGATCTTAAAACTTTTTGAAATTGTTGAAAATCTTAAAATCGACAAAGAACAATTAAACTTAATTAAGCTTAAAAAAGCACTCTATTTAATTAAAATTTCTAAAAATGAGGAAGGAAATACTTTGCTTAATGAAATTATTTCAGAAAATTCAATTTGGAAAGATGCGGCATTAGAAATCTCTAAATGAAATAAATTAGATTGTAAATTAGTTAATGAAAATCTTTTTAGCATTAATAATTATATTTTTATTGTCAAATTGTTCATTTGATAATAAATCTGGTATTTGGACGAACAATAATTCTAACGTAAAAAAAGAAGATCAATTCAAGGATTTCGAAACTCTATATTCTCAAACTCAAACTTTTAATACCATTGTTAGACCTGATAAAAGTCTAATGATTATTTTAGATCCGATTAAAAAGAATTATAAATGGACAGATGAATTCTATAATGACTCAAATAATTTAGAAAACTTTGCATACAAAGAATTAAATGAAATTATTTTTAAAAGTCAAAAAATAAGTCGATCCGAAGTCAAAAAAACTTTCCTTTTTGAAAATCAAAATGCAATATTTGTTGATTTTAAAGGAAATATAATTGTTTATTCTTTAGAAAAGGAAAACATTATTTTTAAGTATAACTTTTATAAAAAAAATTATAAAAAAATTAAAAAAATTTTAAATTTTATTGTTGAAGATAATATAATCTATGTAGGTGATAATTTTGGATACCTGTATGCTGTCGATTATCTAAACAATAAATTAATTTGGGCCAAAAACTTTAAAATACCCTTTAGGTCTAATTTAAAAATTTTAGAAAATAAACTTATAATAGCAGATACTAATAACTCTCTAATTTATATAAATAAAACAAACGGCAATAAGTTAAAAGCTATTCCAACTGAAGAAACATTAATTATGAATAATTTTGTAAACTCTTTAGCTACAATAAAAGAAAATTTATATTATCTTAATACCTATGGGTCTTTATATTCTCTAAATAACAACGGTCGTATTAAATGGTTTATTAATTTAAACCAATCGATAGATATTAATCCAACAAACTTATTTAACTCTAATCCTATAGTCATTAACAAAGATAAATTAATTATATCAACTAATTTGTTTTTATACTTTATCGATTTAAATTCTGGCTCAACTTTGTTTAAAATTTCCATTAGCTCTTTATTTAGACCTATAGTCTCAGGTNATAATTTATTTTTGATTACAAAGGANAATCTGCTTGTTTCNNTAAATATTANNTCTTTTNAAATAAATTATTCTNTAGATTTAGAGCAAACTATTGCTAATTTTTTAGATGTNAAAAAAAAGAAGCCTATTAGTATTAAAACTCTATTATTAGTCAACAATAATTTATTTTTATTTCTAAATAATTCCTTTTTTATAAAGTTAGACCTAATTGGAGAAATAAAAGAAATTAGCAAGCTTTCATCTAAAATTAAATCTGACCCAATTTTTATAAACGAGTCCTTGATATATATTAATAATAAAAATAAATTAATAATAAGTAACTAATTACTTGATTTGCTACTTAGCAAAGATAATTGCTTTACTTTTTCTTCACCTAAGTTATCAGATGGTTTGACTGGATAGTCGCCGGTAAAATAATGGTCACTAAATTGAGGATAAGCATCATTTCTTTTTCCCTTTCCTAAAGCTTCATATAAGCCATTTAAACTCAAAAATTTTAGCGACTTAGCCTTTATGTATTCGCGCATTTCTTCATTAGTTTTTTGGTTCGCCAAAAGCTCTTTTTTTGTTGGCATGTCTACCCCATAAAAATCAGGAAACTTAATTTCTGGGCAAGCAATTCTCACATGAACTTCTTTAGCTCCAGCCTCATAAAGCATTTTTACTATTTTATGGCACGTTGTTCCTCTCACCAAAGAGTCATCAATTAAAACTAGAATTTTATTTTTTACTATAGTTTTAGTTGTGCTAAGTTTCAATTTTACTCCTAGGCTTCTGATATTTTGAGTTGGCTCTATAAAGGTTCTGCCTACATAATGGTTTCTTATTAAACCTAGTTCAAATATTTTTTTTGAATACTCTGCATAGCCTAATGCTGCTGGAACTCCGGAGTCTGGAACAGGTATAACTATATCTGCATTAACATCTGACTCTTTAGCCAGTTGTATGCCAAATTTTTTTCTATATTCATATGCACATTTATCACCAATGAGACTATCAGGCCTAGCAAANTATATGTATTCAAAAACACACGGCCTGGCTTTTTGTTTTGGAAATGGTTTGATGCTACTCATTTTATTATCTTCTACAACTACTATTTCTCCATTTTCGACTTCTCTAATAAATGAAGCACCAACAATATCCAATGCACAAGTTTCAGAAGCTAGAATAAAAGTGTCTTTTAATTTGCCAATTACTAAAGGTCTAATTCCAAAAGGATCTCTAACNCCTATAAGTTTTTTATTAGTCATTAGAACTAGCGAATAACCCCCTTTTATTTGAAAAAGAGTGTCNATTAACTTTTCAACTACTTTCTCTCTTTTTGATTTTGCGATTAATTGTACAATAGTTTCAGTATCACTAGTTGTTCTAAAAATGGCCCCATCTTTTACTAGAGCGTCCCTCAATGATAGAGCGTTGGTCAAATTACCGTTATGAGCTAAACTTAAACCTCCCATGTGCAGATCTGCAAAAAAAGGCTGAATATTTCTTAAAGATGTTTCTCCAGTNGTAGAATATCTATTATGNCCTATAGCAAATTTGCCTGGAAGTTTTTTTATAACNTCNCTTTTTGTAAAATGATCACCAACTAAGCCTTGTCTTTTNTCTGAATGATAATTTTTTCCATCATAAGAAACTATTCCACAGCCTTCTTGACCTCTATGCTGTAATGCATGTAGCCCAAGAGCGACTAAAGCAGCTGAGTCTTCATGATTAGATATACCAAACACTCCACATTCTTCTCTAAGTTTATCTGATTTAAATTTTTTCAATTTTATCTTTTGTATCTATTAAGTCCTCATTTGATGGAAATTCTTCGATTAGAATTTCACTACCTTTTTTAACAATATTAAATGAAANAGCATCTTCAGCTGATATACCCCAATTTTGATATGGATAAAACCAATTAAGTATAGAAAATAAACAAATAGAAACAATATAACCTTTAAAAATCCCAAATAATAAGCCAAAAGTTTTATCTATGGACCCAACTCCTGTCCAAGTTACAGCTTTACTCAATCCCTTTCCGATTATTATTATCAAAAATAATGTAAAAACAAACACAACTATTCCAATACCAACGCTATTAACAAATTCTGACTCAATATACTCACTAACCCAAGGTCTTAATTTTGGAACTAAAATAATTGTAATAACTGTAGATAAAACCCATTTCATAAAGGAAATAAGGCTAAGTGAAAAGCCTTTAAAATAACATTGAATAATACTGTAAATCATCACAGCTCCTACTGAAAAATCAAACCAATTAATACTACCAAAAAATCTTTCAAAAATTTCTAACATTCGCCTACACTTTTTCCTCACCGAATGGTTTTAAAATTAATATAAGCTTAGGAAGAAGTGTTAACACTGAAATCATAGCTAGTAACATTGCAATACCTGTGAATATGCCAAAATATATTGTGGGTATAAAATTTGACAAAATTAAAATTGAAAATCCGAAAACAATTGTTATAGAAGTATTTAAAATTGCTATACCAACAGTTCTATGACATCTATCAAGTGTTTTATTGTAATCGTTTATCTTATTAAACTCTTCTTTAAACCTATAAATATAGTGAATACTGTTATCCACTGCTATACCAATAGTTATTGCGGCTATAGTAATGGTCATCATGTCTAATGGAATTCCAAGCAAACCTATTATGCCAAGGATAAAAAAAGCTGCTATAAAATTTGGCACAACACCAATAGATGAAATGATGATATTTCTAAATAAAATTAAAAACATTAAAAAGATTCCAAGCATCACTATACCTAAAGTAAGTATTTGAGATTTAAATAAACTTTGTAATAAATTATTAAACAAAATCAGAACACCTGCTAATTTGTACTCTTCTCTATCAAAACCAAGTTTTGTATTTAAATCTTTATCTATTTTTTGGATTAAATCGTTTCTTCTTAAATCTTCTAAAGAATCTTTAATTCTTACACTTATCCTGGCTTCATCTTTATCTACCGAGATATAAGGAGTAACAATTTCCTTTTTTATTGCTGAAGGAATTTTACTATATAGAACTGCTATCTCTAAGCTCTGCAGTTCTTTATTATTTAAGTCTTCGGCCACTCTTAAAATTGATCCAAAAGATAAAACTTTTCCAATTTCTGGTAAGGAGTCTAAATAATCATGAACTTGAATGATTTTATCCATTTTATCCCTCGTAAACCAATATTTTGCCTTATCCTCATTAGTTTCGGTTTCTTCTTCCCACTCATCAAATTCATCATTCTCTTCTTTAGTTTCTTTCTTCTTTACTGGAAATTTTAAAATTATATTTAAAGGTGTCGTACCACCAAGATCTTCATCTATTTTTTTCATCCCTTTATAAATTTCAGTTTTTTTATCAAAGTAATTTATAAAACTATTTTCTACTTCTAGTCTTAAGATTCCAACTATACTAAAAATAATTATCAAAAACGTAGTTCCAAAAATTAAGATTTCATTATTTTTAGTAAAAGAACCTAAAGCAGATGTAATTAAAGATTTTTCTGTATCTTTTATACCTATTTCATTTTCAGATGAAAATAAGTTTAGTAAAGAAGGCAACAACAAAAAAGTAACTAGCAATGAGACTATTAAACCTAATGTCATCATCCATCCAAAATCAATTATTGGTTTAATTCCACTAAAAACTAGAGATAAAAAAGCGCATATAGTAGTTAAAACTGTATATAATATTGGCAGCATCATTTTTTTGCTTGCCTCAAAAACCGCCTCTTCTTTTGTGAGGTTAGGAAATTCTTTTTTTAATTGTAAAAATCTAACTGTTACATGGATATTCATTGCCATATTTAATATGAGCATCAAAGCAATAAAGTTCGATGAAATGACTGTTACTTTCCAACCAATTAATCCTAAAAGACCAACCATTATAATCACAGATGTTGCACATCCCAACAAAGGCATTATTACCCACTTAAAATTTCTAAAGATAAACCAAAGTGTTAATATAATAAAAATGAATACTCCAATTCCAAAAACTACTATGTCACTTTTAATATAGCTCATCATATCGTCAGCTATCATTGGAATACCACCTAAATGAATTTTAGCGTTTTCTCCATATCTACTAATAACATCCCTTATTTCTGTAATATTTTGGTGATTTCTAATATTATATAAATTTTTATATTCCTCATATTCTTTTAGGAATTTTTTGTAATTCAATTTTTCTTCGTTTGTTAAACCAGTTTCAATGGATTGATCAAAATATTTATCTTTTACTCTTATATATTCTGCCAATCTCTCATCTTTTTTAAGGTAGACAACGATTCCAGATGTTTTGCCATCTTCACTGATAACGTAATTTTTATAAATAGGACTATTAATAATCTCATCA
>NHJI01000059.1 GCA_002169685.1 Rickettsiales bacterium TMED211
AGTCATCTCAATCTTAATTGCTATAATAGTTCCTATTGTTCCTCCAATTAAAATTCCTAAAATAATCATCTCATATGAAACAACCCCCGGACTTAATAATGTTGTTACAATAGCTATAATCATTCCAATTACTCCAAATACATTTCCTCGTCTTGCACTATCTGGGTTTGCTAAACCATTAAGAGCAAGAACAAAAAATATTGCTGAAGTTANATAAGCTAAAGCTGATAGGTTTGCACTAATCATGATTTNTNATTTTTTTCCTTTTTCTTAAACATTGACAACATTCTATGTGAGACAACAAATCCTCCAAAGATATTTATTGANGCTANTATAATTGCGAGGAAACCCATAATTGAAGAAAAATTTTGCTCTTCAGGTCCAGCTGCTATTATTGCTCCTACTATTATAACACTAGAAATTGCATTTGTTACGGCCATTAATGGAGAATGTANAGCTGAAGTAACTCCCCAAATAACATAATANCCTACCATACAGGCNAGAACGAAAATTATTATTAATGTAACTATAGGATCTATTGTTTCCATGTTTTTTCCTTTCAAATAGCCTTATTTTTTGTTATACACGTCCCCTGAACTAGTTCATCGTCCCAATTAAAACCTGAAAATTTCCCATCTGAACATGAATTCATAAAAAAATTTAAGATATTTTTTGAATAGAGTCTTGATGCATCATGAGCAACTGATGAAGGTAGATTAATCGGCCCAATAATTCTTTTAGAATCAAATTCCACAGTATCACCATGTTTAGTAAGTTCACAATTACCACCAAATTCTGAAGCAAGGTCCATTATGACTGAACCATTTTTCATATTCTTTACCATTTTTTTTGTTATTAAAATTGGAGCAGGCTTTCCAGGTATTAATGCTGTAGTTATAATAATGTCCATTTTTTTTAAATTTTCTTCTAGTAATAATGATTGTTTTTTTTTGTATGCTGCAGACATTTCTTTAGCATAACCCTCTTTAGTTTCTCCAGAGTCATTTTCTTCAACTTGAATAAAATTTCCACCAAGACTTTCAACNTGCTCTTTAGTAGCAGCCCTGACATCAAAACAAAAAACCACAGCTCCAAGTCTCTTTGCTGTTGCAATTGCCTGCAAGCCAGCTACTCCTGCACCAATGACCAAAACTTTTGCAGGAGCAACAGTTCCAGCAGAAGTCATCATTAATGGNAAAGCTTTATTATATTGACTTGCAGCGTCTATTACAGCTTTGTAACCAGACAAATTACTTTGAGAAGAAAGCACATCCATGCTTTGAGCCCGTGAAATCCTTGGCATTAATTCCATAGCAAAAACATTTAATTTATTTTTTTTTAATAAATTAAAATCACTTTTAAATCTATTTTCATAAATTAGACTAACAAAATTTGAGCCTTTCTCTATTAAAGAAAATTCATTAATCTTTGAATCTTTAAATGGTCTTTGTATCTTTACTACAACATTAGAATTTTTGTAGAGTTCTTTTGAGTTTTTAGANACTTTAGCACCAGCTTTAATATACATGTCATCAGGAAATGAAGCACCTAATCCAGCATCTTTTTCCACAAAAACTGAAAAGCCCATTTTGACAAATGAAGGGATACAATCTGGAGTAATACTTACTCTATTTTCAGACGCATGTTTCTCTCTAGGAATTACTAATTTCATCATAAATTTTTAAAATTAAAATAATTTATACTAATTGTTCAAGATCATCTATTAGTTTTTTTATTATATTTAATCCGCTTTGCCAAAACTGAGGATCTTTGGGGTTTAGATCAAATTCTTTTAACAACTCTTTATAATTACGTGCCCCTCCTGAACGTAACATATCTATATATTTCTCGTTAAAATTCTCGTCTCCACTTTCATATTTAGCATAAAGTGAGTTAACTAAACAATCACCAAAAGCATAGGCATACACATAAAATGGTGAATGAATAAAATGTGGGATATAAGCCCAAAAATATTTATAATCTCCAGAAATTTTAATAGATTCTCCAAAGCTTTCTTTTTGAGTTTTTAGCCAAATACTGTTTATTTCGTCAACCGATAACTCTCCATTGTTTCTTTGTGTATGAACTTCTTTTTCAAATTCATAAAACGCTATTTGTCTAATAACAGTGTTCAACATATCCTCTATTTTAGATCTCAAAATATTTTTTTTTTGTAAATCTGTATTTGCTTTTTTTAAAATTGACTTGAAAGTAAGCATCTCTCCAAAAACACTTGCTGTTTCTGCAAGAGTTAATGGCGTATCAGACAATAAAAGACCTTTATCATTAGCAAGATATTGGTGAACACCATGACCTAACTCATGAGCAAGAGTCATTACATCTCTGACTTTATTTTGATAATTTATCAGAATATATGGATGCAAAGATGGCGTTGCTGGATGGGCAAATGCACCAGACATTTTACCATTAGAAACTGGGGCATGAATCCATGAGTTAGAAAAGAAAAGTTTTATTATATCATAGACTTTTACATCAAAATCTTTGTACGCTTTTTCAACTATTTCTTTTGCAGTTTTCCAACTAATATTTTGAGACTTTTGTTTTGGGTAAGGTGCGTTTCTATCCCAAAAATTTAATCTTTTAACGTTAAAAACTTTTGCTTTATACTTATAATATCTATGAGAGAGGTCAGCATAGTTTTTTTTAACTGTTTTCACTAAACAATCGACATCTTCAGGGTCAACTTGATTGCTAAGATGTCTTGACGAGTCACAACTTTTAAATCCACGTAATGAATTTTCAATCTGTAAGTCTTTCGAAAGAGTATTTGTTATTATAGAAAATAAATGAATATTATCCTTTAACGTTTTACCAAAAACTTNTGCTGCTTGTTCTCTTTTTGATGCATCACTTGAAGATAATAAATCTAAAACTTCNGTTTCATTTAATTTTTTTCCATTGAAATCNAATCTTAATCTCGCCATTGTTTCATCAAATAATCTAATCCAGGCATTTGAACTTGTAGTAGATTTATCAATTAATAACTTCTCAATCGATTCATTTTTTTGATACTTTTTAAATTGTCTTTGTATATTTATCCAAGATAAATACTTAGATTTGAAAGACTTATTTAGCTTTGTTTGATTTAACTTATTTATTTCTAACGTAAAAAAAATTAATTTACTTTCTATTTGATTAACTTTTTCTTGAGTTTTTTGGTAAAAAATAGTCTTTTTAGGATCTAGTTGATCTGTACAATGGAATAAAAATATATAACTTTTAATTTTAACTATCAGTTCTTCAATTTTCTCATATTCAGAGACGACTTTATCGATTTTTTTAGTTTCAACCCTTGAAATTTTTCCTTTGTATTTTTTACAAAAATTAACAACCTCAGAGTCAAGTAATGAAATATCGTCCTTAAACTCTTTTGAATCACTTGATGGATAAAAATCTGTCAAATCCCATATCGGCAATTCTAAATTTTTCATATCTCCCTGCTCAACATTTAGTTAATAATAGTTTATGATACTTTTATGAATCAAGACATAAATATAGTAGATTATAAAAAAATTTCAAACTTAAGTGATCTTTTTCAATTTCAATTAAAAAAAACTCCATTTAATAATTTTTTATATTCAAGAAAAGCTAATATATGGAAAGGTTATTCTTTTTCCGAACTCTATCAAAAAATAATAAAGATAAGCTCTTTCTTACAAAGTAAGAATGTAAGAAAAAACGATAGAGTTTTATTAATAAGTAGTAATAGAGTTGAATGGTTTATCTCTGATATGGCTATTTTATCGATTGGGGGGATTACTGTTCCAAGCTTTTCTACCAATAACATTGATGATAATAAATTTATTTTATTAGATAGCGATCCTAGTATGATAATAATTGAGAATATTAAGATATATAAAAAAAATATTTCAATACTCTCGAAGTTTAGATCAAAAATATTTTTTATTGATAATAATCCAAATTTCGTATCTTTTGAAAATGTTTATTCTCAAAAATTTTCAAAAATACGTATACCTAAAATTAATAAAAAAGATATCTGCTCTATAATTTACACCTCTGGAACAAGTGGTAAGCCCAAAGGAGTCATGCTTTCTCATGGAGCTATCATACATAATTGTGAAGCAGCTTTTGAACTGCTTAAAGGTATAAGAATATTAAATGAAAAATTTCTTTCATTTTTACCTTTATCGCATTCCTATGAAAGAATGGCAGGTTTATATTTCCCATTAAGTATTGGGGCAAAGATCTATTATTGTGAGTCCTTGGATAAAATTAATAGAGACTTTTTAGATATCAGGCCAACTCTAGTTACAGCTGTACCTCGGCTATACGAAAATATATTTAAAAAAATTAACTCAAAATTTGAAAAAGAGAGTTTTCTAGTAAAACTTTTATTCAAGGAAACCTTAAGATTGGGAGAAAAAAAAAGAATTAAAAAATTATTTTTTAGTGAAAAATTAATAGATTACTTCTTAGAACATATGATTAGAAATAAAATTAAAAGGATTTTTGGTGGGAATCTTAAAACATTTATTTCTGGTGGAGCGGCATTGGACCCAGATATTGGTAATTTTTTTTTAAATATGGGCTGCAATATATTACAGGGTTATGGACAAACTGAAGCAGGGCCATTAATTAGTTGTAACAGTTTAATAGAAAACAAAACACTAACTGTAGGTAAGCCAGTAAAAAATGTTTTAGTAAAAATTAGTTCTATTGGAGAAATTCTTGTTAAAGGAGAAAATGTTATGAAAGGTTATTGGAAAAATCAAAGACTCACTGAGGAAACAATAAGAAATAATTGGCTGCATACTGGGGACTTAGGTTATTTTGATCAAAAAAACAGGCTTATTATTAATGGTAGAAAAAAAGATTTAATTGTTACTTCAGGTGGAGAAAACATTTCTCCACAAAAAATAGAAAACCATTTAATTCTCCATGAAGAAATTGAACAGTCTATAGTTTTTGGTGACTCTAAACCATACCTGGTAGCAATTATTGTCTTAAAAAAAAATGCAAAAAAAGAAATAATTAAAGAAAAAGTATCTGCTACAAATAAAAAACTTAACGCAACAGAAAAAATAAGAAAGTATTTGATAATTTTTGATCAATTCACATATGAAAATGGTTTTCTTACTCAAACACTAAAAATAAAAAGAGAAAAAGTTTTTAAGTTTTATAAAGAACAAATAAATGCACTCTATTAATCTATGTTTTTATTTCATTTTTGTATCATTGTAAGAACTAACTGTTGTATAAACTAACTGAATTAATTTAAGATTATGGAGGATTTATTTTTGGAATGTATAATTTGCAAATTTAATACTAATAAAATTACTCCTTATATTCTTAAATGTCCAAATTGTAATTTCTACATGTCTTCATTAAAACCAGGGGTAGGACAAGACGTTAAAGGAATAAGTGACCTTAGAAAAAAAAACTTTAAAAAATTAATTAAAACTATCGAAACCTACCAAAAAAAACCGGATTTATTAGAGATTGGTTCTGGAGATGGTTACTTCATTGAAGAATGTATTAAAAAACAAATAAAAATCACTGGTTCAGAGGCATCAGAAAAAAGCCTTAATTATCTAAAATTAAAATTTAAGGTAAATTTGCTAAAACTCAGTATGCCATTAAAAAATAATATCTTACTAGAAAAAAAATATAATGTAATTATTTTTAATGATGTTTTCGAGCACCTTAAAAACATACACGTTGTTGTAAAACAGTTAAAAACAATGATCACAGACGACGGTATCATTTTAATTAACCTTCCATCATCTCAGGGCATAATTTTTAGATTGTCAGAATTTTTGTATAAATTTGGTTTAAATAAATTTTATGATAGGCTTTGGCAAAAAGGTATGTCTTCTCCACATTTGAGCTATTTTAATAAAAAAAATCTTATTGAACTATTTAAGGGCCACAATTTTCATATTGTTTTTACTGGTCATCTTGATTCTGTAAGTTTTAAGAATAAAGAAAGAATTAAATCTAGTCATAAAAATAAATTATTTGTCCTCTTGCTATCTTTTGGGCTAAGTATCTTTTTTCTTTTACAAAAATTATTACCTAAAGATATTATTTATATAATCTTTAAAAAATGATTTTAAACTAGAATCATCAATTTATTTTATAATA
This sequence comes from Rickettsiales bacterium TMED211, assembly GCA_002169685.1. The sequence continues at coordinate 6,127 of NHJI01000059.1, forward strand.
ACTTTTATACCATTTTATAAACTTTGGAATCCCATCCTTTATCTTTGTGGTAGGCTTAAATTTTAAGTCTTTCTTACTTTGACTAATTTCCGCAAAAGTTTCTGGAACATCTCCAGGTTGAAGTGGCAAGAAGTTTCTTTTTGCTTTAATTCCAAGATTTTTTTCTATAATTTCAATAAAATCTAGAAGGTCCTCTGAGTTATTATTTCCGAGATTATAAATATTGTGGTAAAATTCTTTTTTACTTTCATAAAGAATAGAACCATTAATTCCATTAACTATATCATCAATATATGTAAAATCTCTTTTCATCTTACCAAAATTAAAGATATCTATTTTTCTTTTTTCCAGAATTTTTTTTGTAAAAATAAACGTTGCCATATCAGGTCTACCCCAAGGTCCATAAACAGTAAAGAATCTCAAGCCGATACATTGAATTTTATATAGTTTTGAGTAACATTCTGCCAAAAGTTCCGTAGACTTTTTAGTTGCTGCATATAATGACATTGGGTTATCAACTCTTTGTTTAGTTGAAAAAGGTAGTTCTTTATTTCCTCCATAAACAGAGGAAGAACTTGCATAAATAAATTTCTTGATTTTTCTCTCTTTCACAATCTCTAATATATTTAACTGGCCCATAAGATTTGAATCAATATATGAATAAGGATCTTTTAATGAATGCCTTACTCCAGCTTGGGCTGCAAGATTGATCACACAATCAATTTCAATCTGTTTAAGTTTCTTATTTTTTAATAGATTCTTGTTTTGTATATCCGACTTTATAAATATAAATTTATCATCTAATTTTAATTGATTAAGTCTACTTAATTTTAATTTAACATCGTAATAGTTATTTAAATTATCTACTCCAATAACAAGATGATCCTCATTCAGAAGAAGTTTTGTTGTATGAAAACCAATGAAACCCGCGCAACCAGTTAATAAAATATTCATATTTTTATTTTATCGGTTTTTGAAATTTTTCTTTCCATGAAGAGTAAGACATTCCATATACTTTATTTCTTGATTCTTCATAATCTATTTTAATATCAAGTAATTTTGCTTCTTCCGTCATCCACTTTGATAAGCAATTTCTACAAAAACCTGCTAAATTCATTAAATCAATATTTTGAAGATCTGTATTTTCTTGCAAATGTTTAACTAGTCTTCTATAGGTTGCTGCTTCAAGTTGTATTTGATCTTCATTTTTCATTTTCTTCTACTTTCTAAAATAGTTTCAAAAGATTTTTTTAAAATACTAGTCCATTTATTAATTCCTTTTTGATTACAAATCAAATCGTTTCTAATTTCTATACTTAAATTAGGTAATTTTTTTTTTTCTGAGTGAAAATCTAATGTATGGTTATAGAGATGACCTGAGTAGGGGTAATTGTTACCTACATTTATATTTAATGAATTTAAATATTTTAACATTGGCACTAATAAGGAAATATCATTATTCCATAACAGCCCTATTTCATTAGGTCTATTAAAAGTCTCACATTTCTTAGTAAAACTGTGAATTGATATCAAGTTTATTTTCTTTTTTAAAGCTAGTTTATTAATTACCTTACTCAAAGATATATGATATTTTGTGTAAAACTTATTTATTCTTTTATTCTTTTCTTCTTTTTTTATTTTAAGATTTCCTGGCACCTTTGTCCCAAAGGATTCTTCTAATATTAAATCATCGTCTTTAAGTTTCCTATTAGGGTCTATTAATAAACGTGAAAAATTAGATACAAAACAACAAGCTTTTAATTGTTTAGTTAATTGAATTGTTAATAGTCTTGATCCAATGTCAAAAGCTATGTGTGATGATATACTTTTTTTATCTAAGCCTAGATTATTATATGAGTTTGGTATTTGATTAGATGAATGGTCACAAATAAAAAGTATTTCTTCTCTTGAAGAATTTTCTTTTTTAAAATCAAAATAACTAAAAACTTCGTTTGAGATTTTTTCCATAATTTTTTTTTTATAGTGACTTTTATAATAGTCTATTCCTGTAATATAATATATGTTAATTGCTTATGTTAAGGGAAAGAAATACAAAAATCATTGCAACTTTGGGTCCTTCATCATCATCCCCCTCAAAAATTCATTCACTTTTCAAAGCTGGAGCTGATATATTTAGACTGAATTTTAGCCATGGATCACATTCAGAACACAGAAAAAGAGTTTTTCATATAAGACAGTATGAAAAAAGAATAGGAAGACCAATAGCAATTCTTGGAGATTTACAGGGTCCTAAATTAAGAATAGGAAAGTTTTCTAAACCTTATTTTATCCTAAAATCTAATGACAGGTTTATCCTAGATTTAAATACACAACTTGGTTCTAATAAAAGAGTTTGTCTACCTCATCCTGAAATTTTTAGTTCAGTTAAAGTTAACTCAGAAATTTTAATTGATGATGGAAAAATAAAGTTATTTGTAAAAAAAGTCGAGTCTGGAAAAATTATAACTGAAGTTATTAATGGTGGAAAAATTTCAAATAATAAAGGTGTTAATATTCCTCAAACATTCCTAAAACTATCTTCTTTAACAAAAAAAGATCTCAAAGATTTAGAATTATCTCTTGATCTTTGTCTAGATTATGTTGCTCTTTCATTCGTTCAAAAAGCTGATGATATTATTAAATTAAGAAAATTAGTTGGGAGCCAAACCGCTATTATGGCTAAATTTGAAAAACCTTTGGCTATACAAAAAATGAATGAAATTTTAAAGCATTCTGATGCAGCTATGGTTGCACGAGGTGATCTAGGTGTTGAGATGCCCCCAGAAGACGTTCCCATAATCCAAAAAAAATTAGTTCAAGCGTCAAGAGATCAAGGAAAACCAGTTGTTGTTGCAACACAAATGCTTGACTCAATGATCAGTTCCCCTTCTCCTACAAGAGCAGAAGCATCTGACGTAGCAACTGCTGTTTATGATAGTGCAGATTGCTTAATGTTATCAGCTGAAACTGCAGCTGGTAAATATCCAATAGAATCAGTTAAGATTATGGACAGAATTATTAGAGGAGTTGAAGGAGATTCTTCATATAGAGAATCTTTAAATAATAAAAAAGTATCTTTGGAAGAAACTACATCAGATGCGATAAGTTCTGCAGCATCTAATGTGATTAAAACAGTTTCAGCGAAAGCAATATTTACTTATACAAGGTCTGGAACAACTGCAAAGAGAGCATCAAGAGAACGACCTAGTGTTCCAATTATTGGATTATCACCAGACAGATTAATTGCTCGTCAACTAGCACTGATTTGGGGTGTGCATACTATTCATGCTTTGGAGCCAAAGAGTTTTTCAGGGATGATAGAGAACGCATGTCAGCTTGCAAAAAAAGAAGGCATCGTTAAAAAAGGTGATAGTGTTGTAATTACGGCCGGTGCACCAATCGGTGTTTCTGGCTCAACCAATAATCTTAGGATTGCGAAAATAAACTAACCTTGCCTAGCTTTAAATCTAGAGTCAGTTTTATTTATAACATAGAGTCTCCCTTTTCTTTTAACTACTCTACAGTCTCTATGTCTAGTCTTTGCAGATTTTATTGATCTTAAAACTTTCATATGCTTATTACTTATATTAATCTATACTTCATAAAATTATTTTAAAAGAATGTCAATTAATCAAAAAGATAAATGAAAATTTTAAAACTTGTTTCAAAAAAGGCAGACAGTCTAATTGAGCTTATAGGAAAAGTTTCAAGTATATTAATTTTCTTTTTAATTTTGATAATAACACTATCTGTTATTTTGAGATATTTTTTTTCAATTGGCTATGTATGGCTTCAGGATCTCTACATCTGGATGCATGCATCAATAATTCTTTTAGGAGTTTCTTTTACCCTCAAACATAATGGTCATGTAAGAATTGATCTATTCTACCGTAATGCAAGTGATCGATATAAAAATATAGTAAACATTTTTGGTCATATATTTTTAACTCTTCCTTTTTGTGCATTATTAATTAATTATAGTTACGATTATTTTTATAGATCGTATCTTCTATCAGAGTCCTCAAAAGAAACTGGTGGATTACCAGCTATTTATATCCTAAAATTCTTAATATTTTTCATGGGAGTCACTCTTATAATTCAAGTTTTAAATAATATTTATAAAATAATTAAGGGTGAAAATGGAAATAATTAGTCATGAGCTAATGGCATTATCCTTATTTCTAGTGCTTGCAGTATTATTAATATTGGGTTTCCCAGTTGCATTAACTTTAGCAGGAACATCAATTATATTTGCTTATCTAGGTTACTTACTTGATCTTTTTCCGGTAATTCTTCTCGGTGTTCTTCCAAATAGAATATTCGGCATTGTTACAAATGAAACATTGATAGCAGTGCCTCTTTTTATTTTTATGGGAGTTATGATGAAGAAATCTGGAGTAGTTGACTCATTACTAATAAACCTGTCAAAGGTATGGGGGGGTAAAAAGGGGGGACTTGCCTATTCTACGCTCTTTGTGGGAATGCTCATGGCTGCATCAACTGGAATTGTTGGTGCTACAGTAGTAACAATGGGTGTATTATCTTTGCCACTGATGATGAAATGGGGTTATGATAAAAAAATATCTACAGGAATAATTTGTGCCAGTGGTACTCTAGGTCAGATTATTCCTCCTTCAATAGTTTTAGTATTATTAGCAGATATTCTTCAAGGAGCAAATGAACAAGCAGCACAAATAAAAGGTGATTTAGCTCCTGATCCAGTAAGTAGTATTGATTTATTTTCAGGAGCAATATTCCCTGGATTAACTCTTGTATTTTTGTATGGAATTTGGGTTTTCATTTATTCTAGAATCAAACTCAATGCTTTTCCGATTCCAAAGCATATATCAGATGAGGTAATAGAAATTAAAGAGATCTTTAAACTAATTATTGCTCCTATTACTTTGATTTTTGTCGTTCTAGGATCAATTTTATTTGGAATAGCTACTCCAACTGAATCTGCAGCATTAGGAGCTATAGGGTCGTTAATTATTGCAAAAATTCAAAAAAAAATTGGTATAGAAGGCATTCATGACGTTTCAATTGAATCATTAAAGATAACCTCAATGGTTTTCTTTATCTTGATCGGAGCATCATTATTTTCTCTAGTTTTTAGAGGTTTTGGTGGGGATAGGATTGTTGAAGACTTTTTAACCAACATCCCAGGCGGCCCAACTTATTCTCTATTTTTAGTTATGATAACAATTTTTATAATTGGATTTTTTCTTGATTTTCTCGAAATAATTTTTGTAATAATTCCTATCGTAGCGCCTTCCTTGATTGCTATGGGGTTTGATCCTATTTGGTTAGGAATTATGATAGCTATAAATATCCAAACAAGCTTTTTAACTCCTCCTTTTGGCTTTGCATTATTTTATTTACGTGGAGTTGCATCAAAAGAAATAAAAACCTCTGAAATATATAAAGGTGTTATACCTTTTATAGCCTTGCAGCTTCTTTTAATATTACTTATGTATTTTTTTCCTAATATAATAACTTGGCTTCCGAGCCAATTGTAAACGTCTACATACTTCTTGCTTCTAGATAATTTTTTTCTGAAAAATCAGACCAAAACATAGCGTTTTTTCTAAATTTAATAATATCTTCGAATATTTCGTTGGACAGTTTATCTTTTTTAGAAAAATCTGATACCACTTCATCTGATTTTCTTTTTAAAAGCTTTAATGTTAGATCTGTAAACTTTGTGAAATTTACGTTAAAATCTTTTTTTAATCTCATCACGGCATAACAGTTTCTAGCAAAAAACTCAGATGCGATATCGCTATTAGATTTTTTAAAAGCCATTTCAAGAAGTCTTTTATGGTCACTATTAAGCTCATTAAAAGCCTTTAAATTAACAAATGCCTCTAGACAAGTTCCTGGTTCATGCCATCCAGGGTAATAATAATATTTACACACTTGATGAAGACCCTTTCCTAGGTCAGCGGCAGGGCCTATCCATTCTGTACCATCTATTGTTCCTGAAGTAAGCGAAGGAACAACATCACTTCCAGGTAGTAGCACAACATTTGTTCCATAACTTTTTAGAACCTCACCACCTAATCCAGGCATTCTAAATTTCAACCCCTTAAAATCTTCAACGGATCTAATTCTTTTATTAAACCAACCACCCATCTGGTTGCCAGTATTTCCTGCGGGAAAAAATTTCAAATTAAAATCGTTATATACTTTATCCGCTAATTTTATTCCTTCACCATGATAAAACCATGCATTCATCTCTTGTGCATTAAGTCCAAAAGGTATGCCAGAAAGGAAGGTTATTGGGTTCGACTTTCCAGCCCAATAATATGGTGACCCAAAACCTAACTGACTAGTTCCACTTTGAACTACATCAAATGACTCAAATGCACCCACTAATTCATTTGCATGAAAAAGTCTAATTGTTAGTTCTCCTCCAGATATTCTGGTTATATCATCACAAACTCTCTGAAACCCTCTTCCTAATATTCCACCTTTATCAAAAGCTGAGACTGCAACCCAAGTATGCTTTTTCTTTGATTTTACTATATTGGGAAAAAATAAAGGAGAAGATACTACTCCACCAGTTATTATCGTTTTTACTGTATTCTTTATGAACTTTCTTTTTGACATCAAACAAACTTCCTTATTTTTGATAAAATAATACGTCTTTATAACAGTAAAATACTTAAAAAGAAATTTTATTAATTTTGGATTTTATCCTTAATATTTTTTTTTCTTTTAATATTAATTAATTTCTTTGGGAAAAATACGCGACGGCAACATTATTAAGTTTCCTAATTATGGTGGGCGGAACAGGGATCGAACCTGCGACCTATTGCGTGTCGAGCAATTGCTCTCCCAGCTGAGCTATCCGCCCAAAATATAACAAGTTACTTATTTTTAACAAGAACGCAATGTAAAACTAATTAAGGTCTAAATATTAATATTTTGTATTTTTAGAGTTACATCCCTGGAAGTCTAATTAACGATGCACCTGCACTATCCAATTCTTCTGCCATTTGAATAAACTTAACATGCATTTCAAACTTCCTTTGTTGATCAAGTGAATTAACCATTTCATCAATAGCATTAACGTTACTCTTTTCAAGAAAACCAGTTAATAACTTTGCTTGCTGATTTGACTCTATAGCAATATTTTCATCTGTGAATCTAATATTTCCATCCAAAGATTTTTTTAATTTTTGTTCAGGATCTACAATTGAAGTCCCTATGATTGCAACTTCAATTGGTGGTGCATTTACATCTCCCCCTATTGGTTTGATTGTTATTTGTCCATTACTTGCAATATTCATTGATTGAAATGGCGGCAAAACTATAGGTTGTAAGCCAGCGTCAAGGACCTGGTTACCTCCTCCATCAACTAGTTCACTATTTTCATTTAGTTGGAAATCTCCTCTTCTTGAAAAAGCATTATCCCCATTATTTTTTGGTTTTATTATAAAATACCCTTCATTTTGTATTGCAACATCCATTGGGTTTTGAGTATTTTCCATTTGACCTTGTTCTAATGAAAATCCCCCTGTGTTTCTTGCAGATACAATTCTAGGCTCTATTCCATTTGCTCTGTTTAGAAATATACTACTAAAATCTGTTGCAACATCCTGTCTAAAACCTGGTGTATTAACGTTTGCAAGATTATGTGCAGTAGCAGCCTGATTTTCCATCATCATCTTTAAGCTGTTTAAAGCTGTTTGGGCCATTCTATCCATAATAAAGTCCTAAATATTAATTAATTACATTCTAATATTAACAATCTGTTGCGTTGTCGCCGCAGTTGTTTCAATAGATTTAGCATTTGCCTGGAAATTTCTTTGAGCTGTAATTAAATTCACAAGCTCTTCAGTAATATCAACATTGGAACGTTCCAACGAACCAGACAATATTGTACCAAAACCCTCAGAACCAGCTTCTCCAACTGTTGCTGTACCAGAAACCGCTGTTTCAACATAAGTTGCATTACCAATCTGTTTTAATCCGTTTTGGTTATTAAAGTTTGCTAAAACAATTTTTCCTAAAGGATTATTCTGACCGTTCGTATAGTTTGCTCTAACAGTTCCTGAAGCGTCAATTTCTAGACCATCTAATCTTCCAGAGGTAAAACCATCCTGAGTAACATTTGTCACAGAAAATGGTTGAGCTAACTGTGTAGACTTTGTAAAGTCAATATCAAGATCAATACTAAAACCTGCTTCCTGCTTTTCATAATGAACACCTTGTTTTGGACTTACAATCGTACCTGATTTATCAAATGTTAATTCACCCTCATCAATATATAATGGGAAATACCCAGTCACTATATCAGCTGGTGGAGTTTCAACTTTATTACCCAAAGAGTCAACGTAAAGTGCTACTCCAGCTGCATTAGTTGCTTGAATTAGATTATAAATTTGCGGAACTGACCCAACACCTAAGTCTACATTATCAAGACCAAAACGAGCTGCACCTTTTACTTTAATTGTTGAATCTGATCCAGTTGTACCATTCGTAAATGTGAAATTATTTGTAGCAGAATTATATGCAACAGTCACTCCACCCCCTACGATACCTGATTCATTTTCAACTTGGTTAATTCTATTTTGTAAAGCTTCGGCAAGGGTTGATCCAACGTAAAACCCAGTTGGAACTTCAATTACACCACTAATACCGTTTATAGAAACGTTAAAAACATTTTCATTATTAACATTTGTTAATCTGAAAACAGTTGTTAAATCTTCAGTTGCCGCTGCACCAGTTGCAACAGCTGCTTTTGCTGCAAGACCTTTTGCATCTGTTTTTACTGTACTGGTCTTAGTAGCACCAATTCCTAAAAGTTGATTATCTCCTGCAAAATAGTCTGTGGTATCAATTATACTTCCATCAGTTGTAGACAAAGAATATCTTCCAACAGCAATATCTGAAGCGGTTTGAGCCGTTGTTACATTCAAAGCTCCATTCGCTGCAATTGCTTCCCCAGTGGTACCACTTTTAAAATCAAAAGCCTTTAATTCACTATTATATGCGACCTTAACGCCAAAACGTTTATCATTTAATTGAATTTCTGCGCCATCTGCAACAAAAGTTGCCCCAGAAAACTTCTCACCACCTTTAATTAACGTTTGAACTGCATTCGCAGAAGCAGGAATACCAATATTATTTTCTGCTGTTGCAGTCGAAGCTCCATATATTTTAAAACTACTAAAGTTACTATCTGTTCCAGTACCTAAAATATTTCTATCAACCTCAAACTCTAATCTCTGATTTAATTCATCATATGAAACTTCAATCGCTGGGTCTTTTTCATCAACCCAATGNGNTGCTTGATTCATTCCNCTTAAAGGNGTAAATGTATCAGTAGTAGATCCATCTGCTGCAGTTAATCCAAGATTTGTNCCGGCAACTGCATTTGCAAGNGTTGTTGCTACTTTAAAAGTATCTGCATCACTTTTTATTACATAATAAGTTCTACCATGTTCCATGGCTGCCATATCATCAGTTGGCGTAAACGTATCACTTGCATTTCCATCTTGAGCTGTTAGGTCAATAACTACGGCTGTTGAGGCAGTAGCATTTGTATAACTATCAGCAAGTTTAATGGTATTACCAGAATTACTTGGGTCAGCAATGTAATAAGTTCTACCATGCTGAAGACCTGTCAAAGGATCTTTTGGTGTAAAAGAATCTGTAGCAGAACCATTTGTTGCTGTTAAAGAAATAACAGATTGTGTTTTTCCAGCAGCATTCTCATATGAAGTTGCTAATTTAAAACTATTTGCATCAACTTTTACTACATAATAAACTGTAGAGTTTGTTAAGCCAGTCACTGCAGTTCCACTTGCTGAATAAGTGACGGCATCACCACTGCTAAATCCATGTGCACTAGTATGAGTAATAATGTTATTAGATGGTGCAGTGGTATTAATTGTAACAGCTGATCCATTTCCTGCTGCAGAATATACGATAGCAGTACCTTCATCCAGTGCATCTAAAGTAGTATTCGTCAAAGTATTATTAGTTGTATTGACATTACTTCCACTTGTATCAAGTGTTACTGAAGAACCAGATGCACCCGATTTATAAACTAATGTATCTCCTGTCACAAAGCCATGTGCAGTTTTAGTGAACGTATTATTGGATGTACTAACCACGCTTGCACTAGTTGTATCCAGAGTTATAGATGTTGGGGAAAACCCTACGGTTGTCATTGAATCTCTATGAGTGCCATCCGAATCCGTTAACGCAAATTCTGCGCTATCAACACTAATAATACCTTCACCCGAAAAGGCAATTATATCATCATTTGTGTATTTATGTTTATTGGCTGTTCCGATTTCTCTTAGAACTAATTTTTTATTACTGAAATTGGTTTCAGCTCCTTTAAATACGTTTTGTGCTCCTTCAAAATAACCTTCAACCTCAGTTGAAATATCACTGTAAACATTAATATTTGATTCAGTTAAATTAAAATCAGAATCAGGAAAATTCATTCCAGCTGTACTTGCTTGAATATAGTAATGTCCTGCACTGTCAGCCGCAGCACTTGAAACTGTGAATTCTCTTCCGTTCAAATAACCACCATTTGTTGTTTCAGTCGCAGACTCATTAAATAAACCCATTACTCGTACTTTTTCATTTGCAGTAAACCCAGGATCATTTGTACCAAAGAATATTTTTACTGTATTCTCTGCCTGATCATATTCTACTGTATTACTACTCCCGTTTACTGTTACTGCATTTTTACTATCATAAACATTTAAAGATGGGCTCTTCCCATAATAAGAATATGTCATATACTGAGCTACTTCTGTTACTGCGGTCACAGCACCAGCGGCGGCTGTACCACCATCACGATATGTCAAATTAAATACTTGATTTTGATCAAGTGTTGTGGTCATTGTCTGTCCTACATTTCTTGCAAATAGAGAACCGTCAACACCAAGTGTTCCGGCACTTTTAACTGTATCTGTTGCATCAACAGCATACTCATTTAAAGTTGCATTCAGTCTTGCTTGGGTATGAGCTAAAAATTGTTCTCTTGTAAAGTCAGGAGAAGCGCCAGTTAAAGTAATTGCTTCAATATCAGAAACAAATGAATCAGATAATAAATCAACAGATATTGGTGTTGTTAATCCTGTTGATGTTCCATCAGCATTTACTTTTAATAAATCAATGGTAACTGTATCATCAACGTTTTGAACTACTTGAATTTTTTTGTCATCTCCATACGCTACGTTAATTGCTCTTTGAATTTCTGTTGCTAACTGTGCAGCGTTATAAGACCCTGGTCTTATATCAACAGTAATTGGAGTATCTGCATTGTCTACGTTGATAGTAAGAAAATCTGATCCCCAATAGACATTTGAAGTTGTATCTCCACTTTCTCTGGTCGAATTAAACAATACTGGATCAGTAACGATTGTGACTGTTTTATCACCCTCATCACCAAAGTCAAAGGCACTTGTTTCGCCGGTAATTTTTGCGGGTGTCGAATCAACCAAAGTATTAAGACTATCTGCTTTATATAAGGCAGAGCCTTTTCCTTCTAAGAAGTAGTTATCGTCTGGAACTGAAGTTGTTTGTTGTCCAAAACGATCAATAAAAATTTGTTGCTTAGTATCACTGACTGCAGGCACTAAATCTGGTTCAATAACAGTATCATTAATAACTAATCGAGTTTCAAATTTATTTGTTGGATCCGCTGCAGAAGCCGCTTGAGTTCTAATAAAATAAATCGTTGCAATTGTTGGGTTACCTAAATCATCAAAGATAGTTATTGATGTTGAATTGTTATAAGTTTCTGGGTTTGCTGCGTTGAAAGCATAGCCTGACGAAAATGCTGCCTTATCAGGAATCACTTCAGCAGTTGCTGGAACGTTAACACCTAAATCAATAGAAGATGTTGCTTGAGGTGT